>PBPD01000129.1 GCA_002725445.1 Rickettsiales bacterium | reverse complement strand
GCACCTGCTTGCGGCGCTCCAGAATGTCCACCGCCTGCGGCGACAGCGGCACGTTGTGCGGCTCGCCGTTTTTGGTATCGGGGATGCGCCAGATTTTGTGCTCCATGTTGATTTCCTTCCAACGCATGGCCAGCACATTGCCCTTGCGTGCGCCGGTGAGCAGCGCCATCAGGATGAAGTCACGCGCGGTGATGTTCTCTTCCTTGGCCAGCGCGTCGAAAAAGCGGGCAACTTCCTCCGGCAGCAGGAAGCGGTCGCGCGATCGCTCTTTGAATTTCTTCACGCCGAGCGCCGGGTTGCGTCCGCTCCAGCCCCATTCGATCGCCTTGTTGTAAATGGCGCGGACGCGCTCCAGGATGCGGTTGGCCTGGTAGCGCCCGCTGGTAACGCCGAGCTCGGTATGCAGCTTGTGCACGTCCTCGTTGGTGATGCGTGAGATTTTGCGGCCAAACCAATGCGAGAGATGCTTGTTGACCTCGCGCTCGTCGTATTTCCACGAGCGTTTGTATTTCTTGCTGTAGCGCTCCATGTAGAGTTCGAACAGCTTGCCGAAGGTCATTTCATCGCGGATAGCGCGTTTCTCCGCCTGCGGGTTTTTGCCCATGGCGATGCTGCCTTTGGTTTGGGCAGCCAGCTTGCGGGCGTTTTCGATACTGAGATCGGGGAAGCGGCCCAGCGTGATACGTTCATCCGCGCCGTCGATCTTCTTGCGCACGAAAAACGTTTTGGTGCCCGCCGGTGTTACCGAGACGGAAAGCCCGACCTCCTTGGTGTCATGGTAATAAGCCCGTACCGATTTAGTGGGAGCGGGCAACGCCTCCAGCGCCTTCTTGGTAAAATTGATGTGCTTTGTTGCCATTCTTCTTCTCGCCTCCGCTTACGCTCCGGCACAACGGGCGTAAACCTCTGTGTAATGTCATGTATTTCCACTACATAGTCATAAACAATTACGCGCAAAAGTAAACAGAGTATGTAGGATTAACAATCTATGATTGTGTGACAATCAGGTGGGTTCTTGCAAAACAAAGCCTTGCATCAATGGTTAATATAATATACAATATAGCATTATATGGATATAATAATAACCATTAAGGCTTACAAAAGATGGCAGGAAAAGCAGTAACTCTATCACCGGCATTGGCAGATGTTTTGAGCGCCGTTGGCGAAAACATTAAGCTGGCTCGCCTGCGTAGAAAAATCACGACCACCATGCTGGCCGAACGGGCTGGCATTAGTCGCGTGACGTTGCGAAAAGTCGAAAATGGTGAAAGTGGCGTCAGCATAGGGGTTGTTGCAAATGTACTTTTTTGCCTTGGGCTTGAGAAGGATTTACTGCTGCTTGCGGGTGATGATCCGTTAGGTAGGCGACTGCAGGATGCTGAGCTTACGCATACGAAAGAGCGCGTAGCGAAAAGGAAAAACTAATGGCGGCAAAGCGACACATACAAAAAGCGATTCAGGTGTGCGCCCATTGGCGGGGCATGGATGAGCCCGTCTTAATGGGAACGCTCTATGCCGCACCGTCCAGAGGTAAGGAGGTGTTTTCCTTTGAATATGAAAAGTCCTGGTTGCAATCAGACTATGCACAGAATCTTGATCCTGATTTAGGTTTGTTTTCCGGCCCACAATATGCGCGTGACGGTCATGATAATTTCGGATTGTTTCTGGACTCTTCGCCAGACCGTTGGGGACGTGTTCTCATGCAGCGCCGTGAAGCGCAGCAGGCATTGGCAGAAGAGCGAGATGTGCGCCCACTGTTGGAATCAGATTATTTGCTGGGCGTTTTTGATGCCCACCGCATGGGGGCGTTACGGTTTCGCCTGTCTAATGACGGGCCGTTTTTAGATGATCAGGCGGATATGGCTGCGCCACCATGGACGAAGCTGCGTGAGCTGGAATATGCCAGCCTGCAGTTGGAACGCGACAATGCCGAGAGCGATAAAGACTATCTTAAATGGCTGAAAATGCTGATCGCTCCCGGTGGCTCGCTTGGTGGAGCTCGCCCTAAAGCCAGCGTACTTGATGAAAGCGGTCATCCATGGATTGCCAAATTCCCCAGCCGCCGTGACGAAATGAATATCGGCAAATGGGAGCATTTGGTTTCACAGCTGGCGCAAAAGGCGGGTCTTGAAACGGCATCGTCTGAAATCCGCCATTTCTCCAGAGAATATGACACATTCCTTACCAAGCGATTTGACCGCACAGCAAGTGGAGAGCGCCTGCACTTTGCGTCAGCTATGACATTGCTTGGCAAGAAAGATGGGGACGGCGGTGACACTGGCGTGAGCTATCTGGATCTGGCAGATTTTCTGGTTCGTCATGGAGCACAGGTAAGCAAAGACCTGGAGCAACTCTGGCGTCGGATTGTGTTTTATGTCTGCGTGTCCAACACCGATGACCATCTGCGTAATCATGGCTTTATGCTGACTCCTCAAGGTTGGGTGCTTTCACCGGCTTATGACATCAACCCCGTGGCCACCGCAGGAGGTTTGTCGCTCAATATTTCTAAGGACGACAACTCTCAGAACCTTGATCTAGTGCATAGCGTTGCTCCGCATTTCCGCGTGAAAGAAGATCGGGCAAGTGAGATTATTCAGGAGGTCATAGCAGTGGTTCAGTCTTGGTCAGAGCTGGCAAAGAAACTGAATATCCCATCCCGTGAAATGAGCCTAATGAAGGGTGCATTTCGGGTGGCTGATAGCGATTAATCTGTGAATTCTGGTGCCGCTTTTGCCCGAATCTGGTGCCGCGCCGGTGCCGCTATGGAGCGGAAAAAGGGGGTATTTTGGTGAATCCTGGAATAAGTGAGAAAGGCCACAACCATCTGTTATATAAAGCTGAATGTAGCCTCATGAACACTGGTAAAAATACCCCTAATACGCCTCATAACCTGAAGGTCGTAGGTTCAAATCCTACCCCCGCAACCAATCTCATAATAATCTAAGCAAATTGTTTGTCTCGCCGATACGAGTCGATGCTTATTGTCGTTATTGGCAATTGGTCTGATGCAATGGATGAAACGCGTTGGGGCATGCTGACATCAGGAATCTTTGCGGGTGCCAGTATACGTGACAAATTGTTTCTGTAGCTGATTAGCAAAATACAGCCATGCAACGGCAGGCATGAAAAAGGGCGCAGGTGACGCGCCCTTTTCATTCGGTGTCTTGTGGATGCTAGTCTTGTATGAACAGGCTCTTCACATTCACAAATTCCATCACGCCGAAGCCGCCATGTTCGCGGCCCCAGCCGCTATCTTTCACCCCACCAAATGGCATGTTGGGTTGCGACAGTGAATAATTGTTCACATTGACCATACCCGAATCGATACGGGTGCGGGCAATATCTATCGCGCGGTCAGTGTCTTTACTGAACACGCCGCCGCCCAACCCGTAATGGTGGTCGTTGGCCAGCTCGATGGCTTCCTCTTCGTCCTTCGCGCGGATGAGGGATGCGACAGGTCCGAATAGCTCTTCTTTGAAGGCGGGGTTATTGCGCTCCACCTTGTCGAGCACGGTGGCGGGGTAAAAATTACCATCCCCATCGGGGAAGCTACCACCGCACAGAATCTCTGCGCCTTGCTTTACGGCACGATCCACCTGATCCTGCAATGTGTCACGCAGCTCAGACGTTACCAAGGGACCCATTTGCGTGTTTTCGTCACGTGGATCGCCATACTCAACGGCTTTCATTGCTTCGAGGAATTTTTCGCGGAACTGGTCATATACCGCGTCGACCACAATGAAGCGTTTGGCCGCCACGCAGGTTTGGCCAGCATTATTGGTGCGGCCTTGCGCGCAAATCTTGGCGGCTAAGTCCAAATCAGCATCTTCTAAAATGAGGAATGGGTCGCTACCGCCAAGCTCAAGCACAGTGCGTTTTAGATGCTTGGCTGCTTCACCGGCAATGATTTTGCCGACCTTGGCGCTGCCTGTGTAATTGACCCCGCGCACTTTGTCGTGGCCGATCAGTTCATCGGCGGTTTCACCGCCCACATAAATGGTTTCGAATACGCCTTCAGGCAGCCCTGCTTCCAGATAAATCTCGCGCAACTTATCCGCAAATGCGAAATTCACTTCGGCATGTTTTAGCACGGTGCTGTTGCCAGCCAGAATGCAAGCGACAGAATAGCGTACCGCCTGATAGCATGGGAAGTTCCAGGGCTGCATACCCAGAATGACACCTAGCGGCTGATAAGTGATGATTCCTTTTTTGCCATCTTCAATGGTACGGGTTTCTTCTTCAAATTGCTTCACACCGTCTTCGGCGGTGTATCGGCATATCTCGGCGCATAGGTCAATTTCCTGACGGCCAATAGACACAGGTTTACCCATCTGGTCAGCCATCATTTCGGCCAATTCGTCTTTGTATTTCTCTAATACATTACCAATATTACCTACCAGTTCTGCGCGGCGTTCCAGCGGCACTTCCCGCCATTTCAGGAAGGCCTCATGCGCATAATCAATGATCTGCGACGCCTCTTGTTTGGTGTGTAACGTCCACGTGTAATTTACTTCGCCATTGACGGGTTTATAGGTGGTTACTTCGCTGCCATGTGGGGCAATGAGTGCATGAATCTCGGCCATGATATATCCTTTTCATTGATTTCGGGAAGACCTGTATGAAGAGGTCTGTTTAACTGTGGAGAGGGTGTATGAGCGGGAATAAAAAAACTATCGTGAATAGTAAGCGCGGTATAAAGCGATGATAGAGATTACACTTAACGCACTAACGCATCTTCGGTGCGGAGATCATATTGTTCCATGATGGCGGGGCGTTGCGCTGCGGCCTTCAACACCGCGGCTTGCAGTGCGTCGCCGAGATGCGATTTGAAGTCGGGTTGTGTGGCCATATCGGCGATGATGTCCCGTTGCCACGGATTATGTGCCTGCGGCGGGAAAGTGGCTTCTATTAACTCGTATAGCGACTGATCGTCCAGTGAGGCACCGAGTTCGTTGAGAAGGCCAACGAGTGGATTATCTGCACGTTCAAAGGTGTGTTTGCGCTCTTCGCAAGCTGCTGCGGGTTGCATGCCATCGGGCAGGATAGGGCGGTCTTGTATTTTGGCAGCGGATGCGGGCGGCTCCACGTGGACTTCGCCCGATGCAGCATCACGGCTAATGGTTTGACTCGCGGCTTTGTATAGGGCTGCAAGTGTGAGCAAAGTGGCCATGTAGGGATCATCCGCTGAGCTGGATAGTTTGCTTTCGATACGCGCCGCATTGGCATCGTCAATGTCTGTGTCGCGTGCATCCATTACGGCGTAAAAGTCGCGGGCTTCCTGCGCGTTTCCTTGTGTAATATGGCTGCGCCAGCGAGTCGGTTGCTCCAGTTTATATTGCTGGTCGAACCGCTCATAATCTTCTGCAAAACTGGATACGGCAAATTGCGCCTGATGCATGAAATCCAGCGTGCCTTGCCCCATCAAATGCTGCACAAGCGGCTGCAACATGCTGCGGTGATGTGGGGTATGCAAAAGGTTGCTGCCCTTAGGCACACCAGGCCATGCATGTGTATTGTAAAAACTGACATTCACATGCATGCCAGCGCTGAGTGCATTGAAGGTGGGGGATTCGCCTGTGGTCAGATGCGCTTCCTCCGGCTCGAAAGGCGGATGCTTTAAAAGCGGTACGAAGAGAAAACGTTGCACATTATGCATCAGCTCGCCGTTCACCTTGCTTTCAAAGCTCTCTAGCCAGCTACCATTAGGGCCTTGGCGTGGCTCGCCCATAACCCGCACCCCTGCAGGGCGGTGGTGACCATGTGCCCCGTAATCTTCACCCCAATAGGCACCATCGCGGCATAGTTCTACTGCGTCTGCCGCACCTAATGGATCTATTGGGTGCGTGGTAAGCTCGTATTTCTCAACTTTGTCGCTATAGGGATAAGACTCGAAATAGAAATCCTGTAGGTGATTATCATCTAGCTTCGCCCGCTTGCTCTTGCCCAGATGCCAGCGATGCGGCATGCCGGGGAAGCTTGGATTTACTTTAACGGCAAGCATTTCAAGCTCAATGCCCACTTTGGGAGTGATGCCCAGCTCGTCCTGAAACTTTTTTTCGACAATAGCAAGCGCCAGCCGTGCCAGACCCTGCATGCGGGCATGCTCGGCGTAATGGTCTGGTGCCAGCAATTTAGCGCGCGACACGACCGTTTCCGGCCATTCGCTTAGTTCATACCAGTTCTCTGCGTTTTGCACATCGCTCATAGCATGATTTTAGGCTGTAAATAGCTGTTTAGTATGAAGGTTTGGTGAATATTAAGAGGGCGTTTCTTGCTGTTCCCACACCTGCCAGCCGCCGCCTAATGCTTTGTAAAGCTGTGTCAAATTCACCAAAATACGCGTCTCGCTCTCGATAATATCATTGCGTATGCCAATCAATGTACGCTCTGCATCCAGAATGGCGATGAAGTCCTCCTCACCCGCTTCATAACGTAGTTTTGCGATATTGTGGGCACGTTGACGGCTCTTCAGCGTAGCCAGCAGGCGGCGCAATGTTTGCCATTCTTTGCCATAGCGGATCAGGGCGGCTTCGGTTTCTTCCAATGCCAGCAATACGGTTTGTTCATAGCTGCGCAATGTGGCCAGATTAACGGCTTCAGCGCGCGCAATATCTGCACGTAACGCGCCGCCTTCAAACAGCGACCAGTTAATAGCACTGCCAATGCTGTAGGCCAGCCCATCTACGGTAAACAGGTCACTGAAATAACGGGCATCAGTTCCAACAGCGCCTGTGAGTGAGAGCTGCGGAAACAGATTGGCTTCTGCCACACCAATCTGTGCATTGGACGCCGCTAACATGCGCTCGGCCTGACGGATATCGGGGCGGCGTTTCAGCAAGTCTGACCGCAAACCAACGGGCACCTGATCGGGCGGCATGGGCAGAGGTTTAGTGGCGGCCAGTGTCGCAACATGGGTCTCTGGCATTTGGCCTGTCAGCACCGAAATACGGTATATGCCTGCCATCATCTCGGCACGTAGGCTTGGCAGTGTTGCCTCAACAGCCTCGCGCTCGCCTTGCGCGCGCGCTAAATCCAGCTCCGACACCGCGCCCGCATTAAAGCGCGATTCGGCCACGGATTCGGTTTCGCGCAGCAACTCGATATTGCGTTCTGCAATCGCAATACGTTTCTGATAGCCACGTACCTGATAGTAATTACTAACCAGCTCGGCGATGGTCGCCAGCAATACACCGCGACGTTCTTCTATAGCGGCCTCATAGTCTGCATCTGCGGCTTCGGTGCTGCGAGCAATGCGCCCAAATAAATCTATTTCCCAGCTGGCGTCCAGGCTGGTGCTAAAGCTATTTCGCTCTTTCTCGCCTACAAACTGACTGCTGGTGCCGCGCTGGCTGATACCTTCCTTGGTAGCATCGGCGCCTACGCCAATTGCAGGATAAAATTCAGCCGCGCTCATACGGCGCAGTGCCTTGGCGCGCGTTACATTGGCGGCGGCAACGCCAATATCTTTATTCTCCTCTACTGCTTGTTCGATGAGGGTATTGAGCGTTGGGTCTTTGAGTTGCTTCCACCACGCATTTGGGCTGCTCTGCGTGTCGAGTTTTACCTCGCCATCTTCGCTGCTAAACCATTCGTCACCCACATCGGACAAAGGAGCGGAATAGTCAGGCCCTAAGGTGCAGCCGGCAAGGCTGAGACATGTCAGGCTAAGTAATATTCTTATAGTCATCGTGCAATTGCTCCAGACGGCGCTCGGTTTCTTTCGGAGAGCCGGTGCGTTTCGCCAACAGATTATAGATTACCGGGATAATAAAAATCGTAAAGCAGGTGGTGATCGCCACACCCGCCAGAATCACGATACCAATAACCATACGGGTTTCAGCCCCTGCACCGGACGATAGGATAAGCGGCACAGCTCCCATAATGGTGGTAATGCCTGTCATCAAAATAGGGCGCAGGCGTTTGGCCGAGGCATCGATAATGGCCTTTTCAAACGCTACCCCTTCGTCGCGTAGCTGGTTGATGAACTCCACAATCAGAATACCATTCTTGGCTGACAAACCGATTAATATAATAAGCCCGATTTGGCTATAAATGTTGAGCGTTTGCCCCGTGACCCAGAGCGCAAATAATGCGCCTGTTGCAGCCAATGGCACAGTCAGAATGATGATGAGCGGGTGGATGAAGCTTTCAAACTGGCCTGCCAGCACCAGAAATACGACGACCATTGCTAAGCAGAAAATAAGAATGACCGAGCTGCCCGATTCTTTATAGTCCAGCGAGGGGCCTTTATAGTCGATGCTGGCGCCTGAGGGTAGTTTGTCACGCACTAGATTTTCCAGAAATTCCAGCCCTTCACCCAGCGAGTAGCCATTGGCGGTATTGGCTTCGATGGTGATGCTGCGAATGCGGTTATAACGATTGAGCGTGGTGGCATCGGCAAATTCTTTGATATCGACCAGATTAGATAGCGGGATCAGCTCACCGCTGCGCTCGGAGCGCACATAGAGGTTGTCGATCGCATCAACGCTTTGCTTCAATGCTTTTTCGCTTTCGAGAATCACATCATATTCCTCTCCGCGCTCGATAAAGGTGGTCACGCGGCGTGAGCCAAGCATGGTCTCCAGCGTGCTGTTAATGACTTCCACAGGCACACCCAATGTTGCGGCACGATCACGGTTGATGGTCACACCAAGCTGTGGCTTGGTTTCGTAATAATCATGATCAAGCCCTGTTAGGCCGGGATAGGACTCTGCCTCTTTCAGTATGATATCTCGCCATTCAGCCAGTTCCTTATAGGTGGGGCCACCGAGCACAAACTGTACGGGCTTGCCTTCACCGCCGCCAAACGCTTGCCGGCGAATGGTGAAGATGCGCACCCCTGCCAGATCGCTGGTCAGCTCGCGCACTTTTTGAATGTAATGTTCAATTGGCTTACGCCCCGAGTCCCATTGGCTGAGCACCACGATACCGCGTGCATCGCTAAAATTCTCTGTGTCGCCAAAACTGCCCGGCACCCGAAGTAGCAGACGTTGGAATTCGCCCGATTCTGCAAATGGCATCAGGCGTCGTTCAATCTCGCTCACATGTTCCATAACATAATCGTAGGACGTGCCTTCCGGGCCTTTGATCACAATATAGAACGCGCCGCGGTCTTCATCCGGAGCATATTCAGATGGCACCACTTGCAGCAAGGCAACGGCCCCCGCCACCATGGCCACCAGCACCGCCATCACATACATAGGTTTGTGCAGGCAACGTTGCAGCCATTTATCATACAGGTTTTGCAATTGGGTGAAGCGCGTGTCGATCCAGCGCGTCAGGCGATTGTTCTGGCCAGACTTTTCCAGCAGTTTCGAGGACAGCATGGGCGAGAAACTCAGCGCGGTAAAACTGGAGAATAGTACAGCGGCCGACATGGTAACGGCAAATTCGGTGAACAACCGGCCTATATCGCCCTCAAGGAAGGTGATGGGAATAAACACAGAGATCAGCACCAGCGTGGTCGCAATCACGGCAAAGCCGACCTGTCTTGCACCGCGGTATGCGGCGAGCAAACGTGGCTCGCCCATCTCGACGCGGCGGTGGATATTCTCGATCATCACGATGGCATCATCTACCACCAGTCCGATAGCCAGCACCAGCGCCAGCAAGGTTAGCAAATTGATAGTGAAGCCAAAAGCAAACAGCACGATGAACGTGCCGATCAGCGAGACGGGAACAGTCACCGCGGGCACCAACATGGCGCGCACACTGCCCAAGAAAAGATAGATAACCAGAATTACCAACGCGACCGCGATGAACAATGTTTTGAACACTTCTTTGATGGAGCTTTCGATGAACACACTGGTGTCATAGCTTTGTTCCAGCGACATCGAGGCGGGGAGTGTGTCGTTGATGCGCGCCATTTCTTCTTTGGCCAGACGTGCGACCGCCAGCGTGTTGGCTTTGGACTGTTTGATAATGCCAATACCTACCATGGGCAGGCCATTGCCGCGTAAGGTGCCGCGCGGTTCGACTGCTCCGATTTCTACGCGTGCGACATCGCCTAAACGTACTAAATGCCCATCGGCTCCTTCGGCCAGCACCAGTGCACGGAAATCTTCCGGCGTTTCATAGCTGCGCAACATACGCACGGTGAAATCCCGTTTTTCTGATTCAATAGCTCCAGCTGGCAGCTCAATATTCTCTGCACGCAGGCTGCGCTCCACATCGGCAACGGTCAGGCCGCGCGCTGCAAGCTTGTTGCGATCGAGCCAAATGCGCATGGAGCGTTCCTGCCCGCCACCAATACGTACACGTGCTACGCCATCCAGCGCCGAGAAACGATCTTCAATATAACGCTGCGCATAATCGGTGATCTCCATGATGCTCATACCTTCAGCCTGAAGGTTAAGCCACATGATCACCTGCTCGTCAGAATTGGCTTTTTGGATATCGGGCGGGTCTGCCTCCAATGGCAAATTGTCCAATACGCCCGACACACGATCACGAATATCATTGGCGGCATTGTCGATATCGCGGTCGATATAAAACTCTACCGTCACGTCAGACACGCCATCGGTGGAGCTGGAGGTGATGCTTTTAATACCTTCTACGCCGGCAATTCGGTCTTCGATGATCTGGGTGATCCGGTTCTCTACCACATTAGCGGCGGCACCGGGATAGGTGGTTTCAATGGATACGATAGGCGGGTCAATATCGGGATATTCACGCAAGGGCAGCTTGTCGAAGGACAAAATGCCAAACGCAATTACCAACAGATTAATAACAGCAGCAAAAACCGGACGTTTTACTGAAATATCTGACAGCCACATGGTGCTATTGCTCCGCAGGAGTGGAGAATTGTGAGTCGCGCAAGCCTGTCCACGTATCCTGAATGGTTACGTCCTGCCCGTCGCGCACGCTGGCAATGCCGCGCACAATAACAAGCTCACCAACGCTCAAACCGTCGGTTATTTCGACCACACCCGGTTGCCGTGCACCAATCTGTACGGTGCGTTCTTCAACTTTATTATCCTCGCCCACAATTTTTAGAAAATGGCTGCTTTGGCGTTGGATAATGCTTTCCTCAGGCACCAATATAGTGTCGCGCTTATCACGCAACAGCTCCACCCGCATCAGCAGGCCGGGGCGTAATGCGCCGTCGTCATTAGGCAGAATCGCGCGTACGAGCACCGAATGGGTGACGGGGTCTACCCGCGAATTTACCGTGCGGATGATGCCTTCGAATCTGCGATCTGGATAGGCATCCGCTATAACAGACACGGCTTGCCCTGCACGCAAATCGGGCAATGCCAGTGCAGGCACGGTAAAGTCCAGTTTGATCTGGCTGACATCGTCAAGGGTGGTGATAAGACCGCCCGGCTGTACCAATGCGCCGACACTCAGGCGGCGTATGCCCAGCACACCATCGAACGGTGCGCGCAATGTGCGGTCTTCAATGCGCGCTTCCATTTCCTTTATCTGTTGTTTGGTCACTTCGCGTTGTGTTACGCGCTCATCATATTCACGTTTGGAAGTCGCCTTGTTAGCCAACAAGGTTTTCAAACGCTTTAATTCGCGTTCATTTTCCCGTTGTTGCGCTTTCGCGGCTTCCAGCTGTGCCTGCTCTTCGCTTTGATCGAGCAGAGCAATCACATCGCCTTCTGCGACTTCCTGCCCGTCTTCAAAATTGATCGACTGAATCGTTTCGGTCACATTGGCGGTTATGTCGACCGATTCATTGGCATTGGCTGTGCCCAGCGCTTCGATCGTATCCGTCAACGTGCTGGTAGGGACTTCAATCACAATGACGCTAGGCGTTGGGCGTTGCGTGGCCTCGTTGCCACCAAGCCAGACAAATGCACCAATACCTAGTGCTGCCACGATGCCTAGACCCACCCATAAGACAGGCTTTTGTGATGCTAAATGGTACATAGGCGTATTGAAGCCTAGTTTTGATTATATGGCTATTAAATTAAAGGTAATGAAGGGCTAATCAATCAAACAGTTACGCAGTGTGTTCATGCGTGTTGGAATGACGGCCAGATTGGCCAGCGTAACTACCAATAAGCATGCCAATAATGGCCATGGCCAGCCCCCCTAATTGTGGGGGCAGCAATAGCCAATAGCTATCGCGGTTCCAGTTGACTATTTCCAGTGCAACCCAGCAGCTCACACCAAGGGCAATAGAGGTGAGTGCGCCCGCCGTATTGGCGCGTGCCCAGTAGACTCCAAATGCCAATGGCACAAAGGCGCCGCATAACGTTACAAGATAGGCATTCTCTACCATGTCGAAAATGCTTAATCCCGAGTGGTTGCTGAAATAGGCATAGCCCAGCACAATCAGGCCAAACACCAATACACACAGGCGCAAAGCAGGCAGTAATTGTTTGTCAGAGAGTTTGCAGGCGGGTTTTAGAATGTTTTCGGCCAAAATGACCGAAGGGGCGAGTAAGGTGCCAGAAGCAGTCGACATGATGGCGGAAAGCAGGGCGCCGAAGAAAATAACCTGAATGGGCAAGGGCACATGCTGCAAAATAAATTCGGGGAGGATACGCTGATAATCACCATCGCCCTCCAGATGCATGGCAAGCAGGGCAGGGTCAAGCAGGCTTGCGCCATAAATGATGAATACTGGCACAAAACAAAACAGCATGTAGAAGCCCCCGCCAATGATGGTGGCGCGGGCGGCGACGGTTTCGTCTTTGGCGGACATAACGCGCTGGAACACATCCTGTTGGGGGATTGACCCAAGCGCCAGCGTGACAAATGAACCCACAAAAGCGAGGATGGCGCCTGTGTCCCACCGCGGCCAGAAATCGAATTTGTCATGTGCAGCCGCGTGTTGAACAATGGCAATCGCTCCGCCGTCATAGCGTTCGGCAATCAGCCACGCCACGACTGCCAGCCCCAGCAAAATTATCATCATTTGTATAAAGTCTGTGAGCGCAACGGCCCACATGCCGCCAAAGAAGGTATAGAGCATAACCACGCTTAGGCCGATCACCATGCCCATATCGACACTGATGGCCTGATCGGACAATATATGAATCACTAGGCCAAGTGCGACCAATTGTGCTGCAACCCAGCCCAGATAGCTGATGCAGATAGCGATGGCCACCAAGGCCTCCACCAGCGGGTTATAGCACAGTTTGAAAAAGTCACCGATGGTCAGCAGCTTCATACGGTATAGTTTGCGCGCGAAAAACACGCCTACGAAAATGAGGCACAGCCCCGCGCCGAATGGGTCGGCGACAATGCCGCCTAAGCCTTCCTCGATAAAGGTGGCAGGAATGCCAAGCACCGCCTCCGAGCCAAACCATGTGGCAAACACAGTGGCAATGGTGATGTAGATTGGCAATTCGCGCCCTGCCACCACGTAATCGGTAGCACTCTGCACGCGTAAGCTGGCATAGAGGCCAATGGCGATGGCCACTATCAGATAGGCAATGACAGAGAGGCTAAGGACCGTCATTAGCGCCCCATAATAGCCGTGCTTTGTGTAATCACATCATGCGAAATCAGCGAATGTTCGCTGACCACAATTTTGTGCGTTTCGCCAAACCCGTTAAAATTGGTGCGCGACACTTCGCCGTACGCTCCGAGCTTATCGAAGGTAATCCAGTCACCCACTTGAATATCGTTGGGCAGCATGTAGGGGCCTTGCATCATATCCACCGAGTCGCAGGTAGGGCCTGCCAGGCGGAAAGGAGCAAGTGACGCGTCGGTTGAGGTGCGTTCCTGCTTACGGATAAGACGGCAAGGGTAGGGCAGGCCAATCGAGCCACCTGCCTCAAACAAGCCACCATAGGTGCCATCGTTGATGTAGAGTAAGTCACCTTTGCGGCCTTCCACGCGCACCACCAGCGAGCCGGCATCTGCCACCAGTCCGCGCCCCGCTTCGCACAGGATTTCCATGTTCTGCATGCCATGTGTATCCAGTGCATCGGCGATGGTTTGCATGAAACTGGCAATGTCCAGCCCTGCGCTTTCATCTGCTAAAGCGGTGGGGAAGCCGCCGCCCACATCCAGCACATGCACGGTTTGGCCACTTGCAGCAATGGTGCTGGCTGCATAGGCAATCGCATTGGCATAGACTTGTGCATTGGTGCATTGGGTGCCCACATGGAAGCTGACGCCCAGCATGTGAGTATGCGGTGCTACGGCTGCAATAAGCGGTGCGGCATCGTCCGGCTTGGCGCCAAATTTACTTGAGAAATCGGTAGCTACATTGCCTTTTGGCACGGCAATGCGCACGAATAATTCCAGATCATCTGCGTAATCGGTGGCTTCCAGAATTTTGTGTAGCTCGTCTTCGTAATCCAGTACAAAGGCGCGCACACGGTGTTCGTGATAAGCCTCCCGAATCGACTCAGGGGCCTTAACCGGATGCATGTAATATATATGTGCAAACGGGAACAGACCGCGAATCTGACGAATCTCTGCAATGGACGCCGCATCAAAACGGTGCACACCTGCCTCATACATAGTATTGAGGAAAATATCGTCAGGATTGCACTTAACGGCATACATCACATGGCCGGGGAATGCGGCAACAAAGCGACGGGCATGATTATACAGCTTGTTGGGCTGTAAGACCGCAACCGGAATGTGGGGTGCCAGCTCGCGAATGAAGCGATCGCTCAAGCCGAAGCGTGCATCCAGCAGCGTGGTATCTGCGGTGTGGGTGTTTGTATGAATGGTTGGGGCAGCAGGCGCAACAGCGGCGCTAGCGAACAGGGAGATGTCCATGATCGACCTCAAGATAATAATCGCCTGAAACAGACGGTTGATACGACAGAGTAAGCATAACGCTAATCCACAAATATTCGGCAAAGCCGAAAGTTCACGAACCGCGGATCTCCTTGCTTACGAAACGTACCTGGGTCGATCTTTGGTGAGTGTAAAATACGCCTGTTTACACAAACAGTAAAGTGTTTTTGCATCGCACCATCAAAAAAAAGATACGCCGCTGTCACAGGCTCAGTAAAGGCTAGCGCCAGAGCCTCTTACACGACTTGACAAGCCATCACTTTTCTATTCAAACCATAGACATATATTATTTAGGCAAACGCATGCTGTAATGCGCTATTGCAACAAATATATAGGGAGGACGTGCTATGACTGCTGCTGCAGAACAATCCGATGCAAATGGTGTTTTTAACCCAATGGGAACCGATGGCTTTGAGTTCGTTGAATATGCCCATTCCGACCCGGAAACCCTAGGCGCGCTGTTTGAGCGTATGGGCTTTACGGCGGTGGCGAAACATCGCACCAAAAATGTAACGCTATATCGCCAGAACGATATTAACTTTATCCTCAATGGTGAGCCGGACAGTCAGGCCGAAGCATTCCATAAAGAGCACGGCCCTTCGGCTAATGCCATGGCCTTCCGCGTGAAAGACGTGAATAAAGCGCTGGCCTGGGCCAAAGAGCAAGGCGCAGAAGTGATTGAGGGCACCAAAGTTGGCCCCATGGAATTGTGTATTCCGGCTATTAAAGGCATTGGCGACAGCTACCTCTATCTGGTAGATCGTTATGCGCCGCATGACTCTATCTATTCGGTGGATTTCAAACCGATTGAAGGCGCACCGCAAAACCCAACCGGTGTCGGGCTGGAATATATTGATCACCTGACCCACAACGTGTTTCGCGGTAATATGGATAAATGGGCAGGGTTCTATGAGCGTATCTTCAATTTCCGCGAAATCCGCTATTTCGATATTGAAGGTAAGTTAACAGGGCTGAAAAGCCGCGCTATGACCAGCCCATGCGGCAAAATTCGCATTCCGATCAACGAGTCCGCCGACGATAAATCGCAGATTGAGGAATATCTGCGCGAGTATAAGGGCGAAGGCATCCAGCATATTGCGTTGTCCACGGGCAATATATACGAGACGGTCGAAGAGCTGCGCACACGCGGCGTTGACTTTATGGACACGCCAGATACCTATTATGAAAAGGTCGACGAGCGGATGCCGGGGCACGGCGAAGATTTGGCGCGCATGCAGAAAAATCGTATCCTTATCGATGGCGCGCCGGGAGCACGCGAAGGTGATCCGGACAGCGGCATATTGCTGCAAATTTTCACCAATACGGTCATTGGGCCAATCTTCTACGAGATCATTCAGCGCAAGGGCAATGAAGGCTTTGGGGAAGGGAACTTCCAGGCCCTGTTTGACTCTATCGAAGAAGATCAGGTGCGCCGCGGCGTTATCAGCGCGGAGTAGCCATGAAAAAATGGCTTACATTTCCGCGCAGTGAGGGCGTGACCTCGCGTCAGGCGCATTGCGATCTGCCCAAAGAAGGGCTGTATGAGCGTGAGTTTGGCAAGGAAGGTTTTTTCGGGCCCGCCACGCATATCCATCACAAACATCCCCCCACTGGCTGGGTGCATTGGGAAGGCGATGTACGCCCGCGCGCGTATGATTTGACCAAGCAATCTGCCAGCGCATCCTCGCCGTGGCAGGCCGTGCAGTTGCTGCATAATCAGGCGCTGGATTTCCGTTGGTGGCACAGTGAAGGCAGTATGGATCATTTGGTCAGCAATGCTGACGGCGATGATTTGCTGTTTATCCATAGTGGGGAAGGCGCATTATTCTGCGATTTTGGCCATTTACCGTTTTCAGAAGGCGACTATATTTTATTGCCGCGCTCCACGATGTGGCGCATCGAGTCTGATGGAGCAGTCGAAATGCTGCTAATACAGGCTACCAACGATAGCTATCGCCTGCCCGATAAAGGGCTGGTTGGGCCGCATGCCATTTTTGACCCTGCGGTGCTGGACACACCACGCATAGACGACGCTTTCAAAGCGCAGCAAACCGAAGATGAATGGCAGGTGGTGATTAAACGCCATGGCAGCTTGTCGACGGTGACATACCCATTTAACCCACTCGATGCGCTCGGCTGGCATGGCGATAATCTGGTGGTGCGGGTCAACTGGCGCGATATTCGCCCCCTTATGAGCCATCGCTATCATTTGCCGCCCTCTGCGCACACTACCTTTTTATGCAATCGTTTCGTGGTGTGCACTTTTGTGCCGCGCCCGATCGAAACCGACCCCGGCGCGCTGAAAGTGCCGTTCTATCACTCCAATAACGATTACGACGAGGTGATCTTTTACCATGCGGGTGATTTCTTCAGCCGTGATAATATTCACCCAGGCATGATCACCTGGCATCCGTGTGGTTTTCCGCATGGCCCACACCCCAAAGCGTTTGAGGCAGGGTTGAAAGCGGCTAAAACCCATACCGAAGAAGTCGCGGTCATGATCGACACGCGCGATGCATTGCACGCAGGCGATGCCATGCAAAACATTGAATGGACCGGCTATGTCGATAGCTGGAAAGTAAAGGAGGAGTCATGAAATTAGCCAGTTTGAAAGAGGGCGGCCGCGACGGCACGCTCGTGGTGGTCAGTAAAAATTTGCAACGTGCCGTGCGTGTGCCAAGTGTGGCGCGTACCATGCAACAAGCGCTCGATAGCTGGGAGACCATCGCGCCGGAGCTGGAAAATATCTACACTGCCCTCAACGAAGGTGCAGTCGCTGATGCGTTTGAACTGGATATGGCGGCGCTGGCGTCACCACTGCCGCGTGCCTATCAATGGATTGATGGTTCGGCCTATGTGAATCATGTGGAGCTGGTGCGCAAAGCGCGGGGGGCAGAAATGCCAGAGAGCTTCTGGACCGACCCGTTGATGTATCAGGGTGGCTCGGATGCATTTATCGGCCCGCGCGATGACATTCCGGTGCAGGATACCAGCTGGGGTATTGATTTTGAGGCAGAGATTGCCGTTATCACCGACGATGTGCCAATGGGTATTGAGGCGGCCGATGTGGCCAGCCATATCAAGCTGATTATGCTGGTGAATGATGTGAGCCTGCGCAATCTGATTCCGGGTGAGCTGGGAAAAGGCTTTGGCTTTTTCCAGAGCAAGCCGGCCAGCAGCTTTTCGCCAGTGGCGGTCACACCAGACGAGCTGGGCGATGCATGGCATGACAGCAAAGTGCACCTGCCGTTGCTCTCCACACTAAACGACACACAGCTCGGCCATCCTGATGCAGGTGAAGACATGACATTCGATTTTAGTCAGCTCATCGCGCACGCCGCTAAGACACGCTATCTGACGGCAGGCACGATCCTTGGGTCTGGCACTATCTCCAACAAGCAAGAGGGCGTAGGCTCGTCCTGTCTGGCAGAGATCCGTATGTTGGAGAAAATCAATGAAGGGGAGATGAAAACCCCGTTCATGCAGTTTGGCGACCGTATCCGCATTGAAATGAAGGACAAGGACGGCAACGATATTTTTGGTGCGATTGATCAGGAGGTGGTGCAG
>PBPD01000128.1 GCA_002725445.1 Rickettsiales bacterium | reverse complement strand
GATCGCATGGTGGTCAACGAGCATATTGCAGTTGAAGATATGGTTGCACTCGCGCAGTTCTGCTTGCTGCCCGATGATGATCTGAATCTGGCCTGCGTACTCAAATCTCCTTTTATTGGGATCGACGAGGACACATTATTTCAACTGGGTTATGGGCGTGAGGGCAGCCTTTGGCGCAGCCTGCAAACCCACGCAGAGGATGACATCACATTAGCAAGACACGTTGAAAAGCTGGAGCAAATTAAAGCCGCAGCCTTTACGCAAGCGCCTTATGAATGGTGCATGTATGTGCTGGAAGAGCAGGGCGGCCTTGAGGACTGTGCGACACGGCTTGGCGCGGAAGTGCGGGAAGTGCTGAACGAATTTCTGTCGCAAGTGCTGTTATACGAGAAGAACAACGCCGCCACCCTGCAAGGGTTCATCCATTGGTTTCAGCAAGGGCGTACAGAAATCAAACGCGACATGGAGCAAGGCATTGATGCCGTACGCGTTATGACGGTGCACGCCTCCAAAGGGCTGCAGGCGCCTATTGTGATTTTACCTGACACCACTTCGTTGCCACATGCCAGCAAAATACCATCGCTGCAATGGCCGCCCGATAATGACGGCCTGCCATGGCACACACCATCCGGCCGCAGCAATCATCCGCTTATACGCCCCGAACGCGACCGATTGCAGCAAAATGCCAAAGAAGAATATTACCGCCTGTTGTATGTAGCACTCACACGCGCCGCGGACGAATTGTATATTTGTGGCGCCACGAAGGACGATAAACCACCACACGCAGACTGCTGGTACAGTGTATGCAAGCATGCATTAAGCGCACTGGACGAGGCGGAAGAGGCTGAAGATGGCACAGTTTCACTCGCATCGCCCGCCTCTCAAGCAGCGGCAATAATGGGGGCGACTGACGCAGAAAGCGCACGCCACGTCACATTGCCGGAATGGTGGCATAAAAACGCCAGCAACGAGCCTGCGATACGCTGGGCTAGCCCATCATCACTGGTCGCCCCGGTTATGACCTCACAGGCAAAAACCAGTAGCAATAATGCAGCAGAGCGAGGCACATTAGTGCATTTATTATTGGAATGGCTGCCGCTTGCGCCCTCGCATCAATGGCATAATGCCGGCAGCGATCTGCTAGCCCGACACGCGCCCCACATTCCCGAAGAAGAGCGGCAAGATTTGCTAGAGCAGGCGTTGCGGGTTATGCAGGATGACACATTTGCAGAGGTATTTGCAGAAGGCTCGCACGCTGAAGTTTCGCTATGCGGCACTATCACCATGCCAGATGGCGGTATCTTAAATGTGTCGGGGCAGGTAGACCGGCTTTGCGTCACTGAACACACCGTTTATATTGTTGATTATAAATCAAATCTTCACCCTCCGGCGCATATTTCTGACGTTCCAGAAACATACCGTTTGCAACTCTATGCTTACCGTGAGCTTATAAAACAGCTATATTCAGATAAAGTTATCAAAAGCGCATTGTTGTGGACAACCACCCCTTCGTTACTGGACATGACCAATGCACTTGATACAACTGAAAGCACGCCGCCCTTGCAAATAGCATAAGGCGCACTAATTAATAAAAAAGAAACTGAGGATATCGCAATGACCACGAAACAAGTAACTGATGACGCATTTGAAACTGAAGTGCTAAAAGCTGACGGCCCCGTGCTGGTAGATTTCTGGGCAGAATGGTGCGGCCCTTGTAAGCAATTATCTCCCGTGTTGGATGAATTGGCTGGCGAGTTTGAAGGTAAGGTACAGGTTGCCAAAGTGAATATCGATCAGAACCCCGAAACACCTCAAAAATATGGTGTACGCGGCATTCCTACATTGATGGTATTCCGTGACGGCGAAGCCGTTGCAACCAAAGTTGGCTCGATGCCTAAAGGCCAGCTCAGCGAGTGGTTGGAATCTGTAACCAACGCTTAGTAAGTAATTCGGTCATTTGACGGGTAGCGCGTTGACGCAACACGTTCAGCATATTGAAGCATTATGCTCTCATCTTTACACGCAGTGGGGGCTTCATGCTCTGATGGCGGCAGAGCAAGAATTCTACTTGCAGGGCGAGGCGGTAAAGCCACGTCAGTCTCATTGGGACGCGCTACAACTCGTTTGTAACAACGAAACTATTATCCTCGAAGAAATTAAGCCTGAAGATGGTGATAAGCAGTTTGAAATATCGCTGCCGCCCACTTATCCACTCACACTTGCACCTGCCTTAGCAGGCCTGCGAACCACGCTTGATGTGTGGGCGCAAGAGCATGGCTGGCTGGCTAATTTCGCAGCCAAGCCTTTTCCCAATCAGCCAGGTAGTGCGCTGCATTTGCACATCCATTTGGAAGACGATTCGGGCAAAAACGTATTCACCAAAAACGACGACGCAATGAGCCTGCCGCTCACCCATAGCTTAGGTGGCTTATTAGCAACCATGGCTGAATCAATGGTGTTTTTTGTGCCCGACGAAGTTGGCTATGCCCGCTTTGACGGCAGCGACCACACACCCAGTACAGTCTGCTGGGGTGCGAACAATCGCACCACCGCACTGCGTCTGCCCGACAAACGCACACAGCAAAAATTTATTGAGCATCGCATTTCTTCTGCCAACGCCGATCCTTATGCAGCTATTGCCGCCATTCTGGCTGGCATCGTATATGGTTTGGAGCAGCAGCTTGATCCTGGCGAACAGATATTTGGTAATGCGGGCGATACACATTACCAACTGCCCATGCTTCCCGCCAGCATGGCTGAAGCCCGCCAGCGCTTTGAATCGCAGGGTATTGTGAACTCTATCTTAGAAAGAAGCGCAAAGGCCGCTTAGCAGGCTTGCGAAAGCTCGCTTACAAAGGCTTTCACCTTATCTACCAAGTCTGGATCGCCGCCATGCTCGCCAATCAGCTTCACAATCGCCGAGCCTACCACCACACCATCTGCCAATGGCGCGAAATCGCGCACCTGCTCAGCTGTTTTGATGCCAAAGCCAACGGTCACCGGCAGATCAGTGCTTTCTTTCAGTTGTTGCAGCTGTTCAGCCAGCACAGTCTTGTCGGCAGCTTGCGCGCCAGTGATGCCCGCAATCGACACATAATACACATAGCCGCTCGCATGCTCTAACAACACGGGCAGACGGTCGCCCAGCGAGGTTGGCGCTATCAGGCGCACCATGGCAATACCGTGCTGTTTCAGCACGGGCTCGATTTCCTTAGCCTCTTCTGGCGGCACATCCACAAGGATAATACCATCAACACCGCTTTGCTGCGCACGTTTGGCAAATGCCTCCACGCCCATATGGTAGACGGGGTTATAATAGCCCATAAGCACGATTGGCGTACTGTCATTATGGGTGCGGAAGCTGGCGGCCATGTCGCACACATCTTCAAGGCTTACACCTTGTGCCAATGCGCGGCGCCCCGCCGCCTCGATTACCGGCCCATCAGCCATAGGGTCAGAGAAGGGCACGCCAAGCTCGATAATGTCAGCGCCCGCATCTGGCAGCATATTCAACAAGGCTTGCGCCTTAGGCATATCGGGATCGCCCGCCATAATAAATGGCACAAAGGCTTTCTTGCCGCTTGCCTTCAGAGCGGCGAAATAAGCATCTAAACGCGCACTCATAGCGATACTCCCAATGCTTCGGCGACAGTGAAAATATCTTTATCGCCGCGGCCACACATATTCATCACCAGCACATGGTCGTTTGGCAGCTCTGGCGCCACCTTCAACACATGCGCCAATGCATGTGACGGCTCAAGCGCAGGGATAATCCCTTCCAGCTTGGCGCACAGCTTAAAGGCCTCGAGTGCCTCCGTATCTGTTACCGACACATATTCCACACGCGCATTATCTTTCAGGAATGCGTGCTCAGGGCCAATACCCGGATAGTCCAGCCCCGCCGAGATAGAATGCGCCTCTTCGATTTGTCCGTGCGCGTCTTGCAGCAGATAGGTGCGATTGCCATGCAGCACGCCCGGCGCGCCTTTCGCCAAAGAAGCGGCATGTTTTTTATCCAGCCCTTCGCCTGCAGCCTCCACGCCAATCATGCGCACCGATGCATCACCAAGGAACGGATGAAACAGACCAATCGCATTTGATCCACCGCCGATGCATGCCACCAGAGTATCGGGCAGCCGGCCTTCGGCCAGTTTCATTTGCTCGCGCAATTCATGGCCAATGATCGACTGAAAATCCCGTACCATTGCAGGGTAGGGATGTGGGCCTGCTGCCGTACCAATCAGATAGAAGGTGCTGTCAACATTGCTTACCCAGTCACGCAGCGCTTCGTTCATTGCGTTTTTCAGCGTGCCTGCGCCCGCGCTGACAGGCTTAATGTCTGCGCCGAGCAACTTCATGCGGAACACATTTGGCTGCTGGCGCTCCATATCGCGCGCGCCCATATACACCACGCATTCCAACCCGAATAATGCACATACGGTCGCAGTCGCCACACCGTGCTGTCCTGCACCGGTTTCAGCGATGATACGCTTCTTACCCATGCGCTTTGCCAGCAATATCTGGCCAAGGCAGTTATTGATCTTGTGTGCACCTGTATGGTTCAGTTCGTCGCGCTTTAAAAAAATCTTAGCGCCGCCACAATGTTCACTAAGACGCTCCGCATAATAAAGCGGGCTAGGGCGTCCGGTGTAGTGCGCATGCAGCTTATGCAGCTCATCGTAGAAGGCAGAATCCTGCTTGGCCTCTTCATAGGCTTGTTGCACCTGTAAAATCAGCGGCATCAGGGTTTCTGACACATAGCGTCCACCATACAGCCCAAAATGGCCATTCTCATCAGGTTCGCTTTTGAATGCTAGATCAGCCATGACACTCCAATACGGTTTGATTAAACAGGCGTAGCTTTTCGGCATCTTTTACGCCACGCGAGGCCTCAATGCCAGAGGAAACGTCCACTTTTTTTGCACCTGTTATGCGTATGGCGTCCTGTACATTCTCGCAGGTCAAACCGCCTGACAAAAACCAATGCACGTCAAACTCTTCATTCGCCAGCAGCGACCAGTCAAAGCTATGGCCCGTACCACCCGATACGCCTTGCTCTACCTTGGTGTCAAACAGCAACATATCGGCGACGCGGCTGTAGGCATGCGCGGTGGCAATGTCGTCTTGAGTGGCGATAGGAACCGCCTTAATAACAGGCAGCGAGAAACGGTCTTTTATTTCCTGCACGCGTGACTCCGACTCATCGCCATGCAATTGCAGCATGCGCGGTTGCCACACGGGCAACAGGGCTCGCAAATCATCGTCACTGGGGTTCACCATCACGGCAACTGTGTGAATATTCGCAGGCAGATTGCGGGTTAGGCGCGCCGCCTCATCAACAGATACGGCACGAGGAGAGGGCGGATAAAGCACAAAGCCGAGATAAGACGCACCAGCATCTACAGCCCAATGCACCGACTCCAGCGTGTTCAGTCCACAATTCTTAATCTGACAAGGCATAAATTCAACCGACATGCGCCGGCTCAGTGCCGCCAGCGCCTACTCTTCGTTAATGCGCTCGCGCAGCTCTTTACCGGTGCGGAAATAGATCGCATGACGAACACCGATATTCACGATCTCGCCATTCTTAGGGTTGCGTGCGGCGCGTGCATCGCGCTTGCGCACAGAGAATGCACCGAATCCGCGCAGCTCAACACGACTTCCTGTAGCAAGCGCATCAGAAATTTCGTTTAGCATGGTATTCACTAAAACTTCGATGTCGCGCTGATAAAGGTGAGGGTATTTTTTGGAAAGTCGTTGGATGAGTTCTGATTTTGTCATTTTTTAGGTGTCTCTTTTTTTAATTTCTTTATTTACCAAATATTTAGCGGATTTAGCGCGGCACAGGTTGCCAGATTAGTAACATGCCGTCAAGCGTTAGTGAGGATTCAGACAAAAAAGATAGATTGCTCATTTGTTCCAGTGCTTTCCACCATTGCGCGGCCTCTCGCTTGGGTTGAACTGTGCGCACTTTTGCGCCCGCATCAAGTTCATGATTTTCAGCCAACCAGTTCAGTGCTTCACGTTCTCCACCAATTGCATCGATGAGATTATACTCCAATGCCTGTGCGCCTGAAAAGATACGTCCATCCGCCACAATTTCAAGCTGCTGATCGCTCAAATTACGGCGCTGCTGCACGAGCGATGCGAAGTAACGGTAAAAATCATTCACCACATCTTTCACTGCCTCGCGCTGATCTTCGGTCACTTTCTCCAGCGGGTTGGGCGTTGCTTTAAGAGGAGCTGATTTTACAATCACTGGCTTCACGCCAATTTTGTCTGCCAACTCGGTCACCTCAACCGACTGCACAATCACACCGATAGAACCGGTAATGGTGCCTGCGCGTGCCAATATATAATCTGCACCGATGGCCGTCATATAGCCCGCAGAAGTGCAGACATCACGCATCAGAGCCACCACTGGTTTTTCGGATGCTATGTCGCGCAATTGCAGATAAAGCTCTTCGCCGCCCACAGCCGTGCCGCCGGGCGTATCGCAATAGACAAGAACGGCTTTTACATCCTCGTCTTTTTTCAATTCTTGGAGCATTTCGTTGCGCTTACGGTCATCGGTGACCAGCGCATTCACATCCACCCGGGCAATATAGTCGCCCGTGGATACGGGGGAGAGTTCTTCGTTCTGCAGCCCGAGCAGGCCAATTACGGCCAGCGCAACCGAGACAATTGCCACGGTGCGCCAGCGCATAATTTGACGTTTGAGCTGCTTACGCTCAACCAAGCTATCGGTGGGCAACGCCATTGCGTGCAACCAACAACTTATTCAGCGTCTTTGTCAGAATCAGCTTTCTTAGCTGCCGACTTTTTGGCTGGTTTTTTAGCAGCTTTTTCCTCTTCAGGTTTTACTGCACCTTCCAGAGCCGCACCCAGAATATCACCGAGGCTAGCACCGCTATCGCTCGAACCATATTCTTTAATCGCACGTTTATGCTCTTCCATTTCCAGCGCTTTAATGGACAGGTTCAGACGGCCCGTCTTCTTGTCCATCGATGTGATTTTCGCGTCGATACGGTCACCAACAGCAAAACGCTCTGGGCGTTGCTCTTGACGTTCGCGTGCCAGATCCGCTTTCTTAATGAAGGCGATGGCATTATCGCTCAGCGATACTTCTACGCCGTCTTTCTGAACTGCGGTAACGGTGCAGGTCACAACTTCGTTTTTGTTGAAGTCAGCGATAGCTTCACCAGCAGGATTATCTTCCAGCTGTTTCACACCAAGGCTGATACGCTCTTTTTCTACGTCGATCAGCAGAATCTTGGCCTTAACCTTATCGCCTTTCTTGTAGTTTTTGATCGCTTCTTCGCCAGGCTCAGTCCAGCTGATGTCGGAATGGTGAACCAGACCGTCAATATCGCCTTCCAGACCAACGAACAGACCGAAGTCAGTGATGTTTTTCACTTCACCTTCAATCACGTCACCTTTGTCGTGGTTTTTAGCGAATGCATCCCATGGGTTTTCGGTCACTTGCTTCATACCCAGGCTGATGCGGTGCTTGTTGATGTCGATGTCCAGCACTTCCACTTCAACTTCTTCACCCTGCGTTACAATCTTGCTTGGGTGAACGTTTTTCTTGGTCCAGCTCATCTCGGACACGTGTACCAGACCTTCGATACCGTCATCCAACTCAACGAATGCACCATAGTCAGTGATGTTCGAGATAGCACCTTTGAAGCGGTCACCCACTTTGTACTTATTCTCAACGTCTTTCCATGGATTCTCTTCCAGCTGCTTCATACCCAGCGATACGCGCTTGGTTTCCTGATCGAACTTGGTCACCATCACTTTGATAGTGTCGCCCACGCTGAACACTTCCGATGGGTGGTTGATACGTTTCCACGAAATGTCGGTTACGTGCAGCAGGCCGTCTACGCCGCCCATATCGATGAACGCACCGTAATCGGTGATGTTCTTCACGATACCTTCCAGCACCTGACCTTCTGCAATATTGTCCAGCAACTCGTTACGTGCTTCGCTACGCGATTCTTCCAGTACCGCACGACGCGATACAACAATGTTGCCACGCTTGCGGTCCATTTTCAGAATCATGAATGGTTGTTTCACATTCATCAGCGGGGTCACGTCGCGGATTGGGCGAATATCTACCTGGCTACCCGGCAGGAATGCTACAGCGCCTTCCACATCCACGGTGAAGCCACCCTTCACGCGACC
Source organism: Rickettsiales bacterium (assembly GCA_002725445.1). GTDB lineage: Bacteria > Pseudomonadota > Alphaproteobacteria > Rickettsiales > UBA3002. Next base: position 3,506 of record PBPD01000128.1, on the reverse strand, counting down.
AAAGATGGTGCCTTCCACATGCTCTTCATCTTTATATTTCTTCTCAAGGCGCATCCACGCTTCTTCGCGCAGCGCTTTTTCGCGGCTCAGAACCGCTTCGCCGTTGCGATCTTCAAAACGCTCAATATATACGTCGAATTCATCGCCCGGCTCGATTTCTTCCATCTGACCGTCTTTGGTGAATTCCTTCACAGGCACGCGGCCTTCAGATTTTAGCCCCACATCCACAATCGCCAGGTCTTTCTCGATACCTACGACGGTGCCTTTGACTACACTACCTTCGGTAATGTCTTCGGCAAATGAGTTTTCAAACAAATCAGAGAAATTTTCACCAGTGGAGAATGCATCTTCACTTTCATTTTGCTCCACGAGGAGTGCTGGGGTTGCAGTCATAAAATCCTACTTAAATAAAACGGTTAGAGGTTAAACTAATATACTTATCCCCAATTTCGGGGAGGTGTATTAATAGTCTTATATTCTAAAAAATCAAGGAATTTAGGGGATGAAGCGCAAATTATCGCCAAAAACGCAATTAAAACACCATTTTCAGCTTATCTTATAGGCGATTACGCCACTTTCTGCGTTTGCAATTGCAGCACTTTTTCCAGCACGAATTCGAACACTTCGTTTGCGCTCATTTCTGAGGTGTCGAGGGTGATGGCATCTTCCGCTGCTTTAAGAGGCGCCGCTTGCCTGCGCTGATCACGCTCGTCACGCTCAACCAAATCATCGCGCACCGAATCATACACCACTTCTATACCTTGCCCCTGCAGCTGGCGATGGCGACGGTCTGCGCGCGCCTCAACGCTGGCAGTTAAAAAGAGTTTCAAATCTGCCGACGGGCACACAATCGTGCCGATATCACGGCCATCCAGCACTGCGCCTTCAGGGCGCTCGGCAAATTTGCGCTGATAATCCAGCAATATATCGCGCACTTCTGGCATAGCCGAGACGACTGATGCGGCCTGACCAATACGCTCCTGCCGCAAACGTGGGTTGGAGAAGTCCTGCTCGCTTATCTCACGTGCGGCCTCAATGGCGGCCTCTACATCGCTTGGGTCTTTCTCGTTATAAACCAATCGCAACCCCACGGCACGATACAAACTGCCCGTATCCAGATAGCCAAAGTCAAAATACTCTGCCAGCCGACGCGCCAATGTGCCTTTGCCCGAAGCGGCAGGGCCATCGATGGCAATCACCATCGGCTTAATAAGCGTGCGCACGCCCAGGCCCGTTGCATCCCCACTGCGGATGTCTGCGCCTAATGCATGCATCAGCTCGACAAAATTTGGGAAGCTGGTGTTAATGGCTCGCGCATCATCCACCGTTACCGGCTTTTTGGTTACCATGCCCAGCACGCAGAATGCCATGGCGATGCGGTGGTCGTAATGCGTAGTGACGGTGCCGCCACCAATAGGCGGCGTGCCATCTGCGGTTACAATCAATGTGTCGCTTTCCGCCTCGCATTGCACACCACAGGCTTTCAGCCCTTCCAGAATCGCGAGCAGCCGGTCACTTTCTTTCACGCGCAACTCTGCCAGACCGCGCATAATAGTCTCGCCTTTGGCGCAGGCCGCAGCAACTGCAAGAATAGGGTATTCATCCACCATGGAGGGCACTTTACTCTCTGGCACGTCTACGCCGTGCAGCTGGCTTGCTCGCACACGAATGTCGGCCACTGGCTCGCCATTTGCTTCACGCGTATTTTCAAAGCTGATATCGCCACCCATCTTGCGCAGCACATCAAACAGGCCAGTGCGCAACGGATTGACACACACATTCGGCACCAACACGTCGCCTTCCGACGCCAATAATGCTGCCACCACCACAAACGCAGCAGAGGAGGGGTCAGCTGGCACGTTCCAGTGATTATCCTGCAATTGTTGCTGCGGTTGGCCAGTCAGAGTGATACGTCGCCCACCATTTTCCAGCGCTTCTACTTCTACATCGCAGCCCATGCCGCGCAACATCAGCTCGGTATGATCCCGGCTTGGATGTGGCTCAATCACCGTGGTTTTACCTGCCGTGTTCAACCCTGCTAACAAAATGGCCGATTTCACCTGTGCAGATGCCACCGGCAATTCATATTCAATCGGCATAGCAGCCGAGGTGCCGATTACAGCTAAGGGCAGACGGCCTTCGCTACGGCCATGAAACCGCACACCCATTTCTTCCAGCGGGCGCATCACACGCGCCATCGGACGCTTACACAGGCTTTCATCACCCGTGAAGAAAGTCGTGAATTCGTATGGTGCCACCAGCCCCATCATCAGCCGCACACCTGTGCCCGAATTCCCCATATCCAGCACTGTGCTCGGCTCGTGCAGCCCGCCAATGCCATTGCCATGCACCAACCAGCTATCGCCCTCGCGCTCTATCTTAATACCAAGATGACGCAATGCAGCAGCCGTTGCCAACACATCTTCGCCTTCAAGCAACCCATCGATCTCTGTTTTGCCCACGCATTGCGATGCGAGCAATAAACTACGGTGGGATATAGATTTATCGCCCGGCACATGCGCCGTGCCCAAAAGGCGTTCTATGGCATGTGAGGTGAGAGGCTGTGCGACTGAGATTGATTGCATAAAAAATAGATATGGAAATACATTTTGCTGGTTGTTCTTACCCCTGCAGTTCGGTAATATAAACCTTAGCAGGCACCCGCTTGTAATAACCGTCCAGCCTCGTTGTGTAAAGCACTTAGGAGGATACTATCTTGAGCGAGAACCCCGGTACAAAACGTCAATGCCCTGAATGCGGCGCAAAATTTTATGACCTGAACGCTGATCCCGTGACATGTCCGAAATGCGCCTTCGCTTTTTCACCTGCCGAACTGGTGCAGATTGTAGTGCCTGAGGACGCATTGCCTGTGAAGCAGGTGAGCGACACGCGCAAGCAAGAAGTGGATGACGATGAAGAAGATGAAGTCATCGAAGGGATGGGCAAAATCGCAGAGCTGGAAGAGATGGATATGGACGACATGGACGATGTCGACCATTTAGAAGAAGTAGAAGACCATCACGAGGATCCGGAAGTAGACCCCAACTCTGACGATGCCGATGACGAGATGTTTCTGGATGACATGAAAGACGAAGACGGGCTAATGGACGAGCTTGACGAAATTACGGATTACGACGACGCAGAATTCGAGAACCGTCAATAAATACCCTCCCGCGCACACACGAATCTGCCCACATCCCATTTTCTGCGATTGCAAATCTGCGTCCTGTCGCTAGATTAGCGCCATGGGGCTACCAATCACATACATGCTGGAGCGACATCCACGCCTTAAAAAAGGGCTGATAATCGGCGGCTTTATTCTGGCTAGCCTAATCGTATTGCTGATTGCCGCACCCATGTTTATTGACGGTGACGACATAGCAGAGAAACTCAAACAATCGGTTGCTGAAAGCACAGGCCGTCCCGTTCAATATGGCTCGGTATCCGTCAGCCTATTCCCGTCTACCAGCATTTCGCTTCATGATGTAACTATTGCAAACGCCCCT
>PBPD01000127.1 GCA_002725445.1 Rickettsiales bacterium | reverse complement strand
GCCATAAACCACGTGCATTGGCCACCATTGGCAATGTGGCTCAGCGGTTCATCGCGGTTACCTGCGGAAATAATGGTATGACAGCCCGCATTACGCGCAATGTGCGCAGCGGCTAATTTAGTTTTCATGCCACCGCTGGAAATATGATGGATGGGATCCCCCGCCATTTCTTCAATGTCGGAGGTGATATTCTCTACTACGGGCACGAATTCCGCATCAGGGTTCACGTTCGGATCTTTGGTGTATAATCCGTCAATATCCGACAAAAGCACCAGCGCATCGGCGCCTGCCATTGCGGCCACACGCGCGGCCAGCCGATCGTTGTCGCCATAGCGCAATTCGCTGGTGGCCACTGTATCATTCTCGTTGATCACCGGCACGGTGCCGTGCTCGATCAGTTTTTCAATGGTGCTTCGCGCATTCAGATAGCGACGGCGGTCTTCGGTGTCGCCAATGGTCATCAATAGCTGTGCGCAATTGATGCCATGTACATTCAGCTTTTCTTTCCATGCATTGATCAGAATAATTTGTCCGCACGCGCCTGCGGCCTGCTGTTCTTCCAGTTTGAGTGCGCCAGAGCCAAGGCGTAGTGGCTGGCGTCCAAGTGCAACCGAACCCGAACATACAATAATAACTTCTTTTCCGGCAAGATAGAGCGAGGCAATGTCGTTGATGCAGCGGCTAAGCCATTGGCTGCGAAGATGGCCATGTGGTTGTTCGGCAATCAGCGCCGAACCAATTTTTATCACGATACGTTTACTGTCCAGTAATTTCGGGGGCATCTTGTCCTTCATTTTGTTTCGCTCTATACGCTTCTACCGCGTGCAGCATATCTTGCAGCACTTCGTCTACATTGCGGCCTGCTACACCTGATAAGGCTCGCACATCCTGACCTGACACATCACGCAACGCCTGCAGCTTATCGGCAATATCGTCTTCTTGCAATGCATCACATTTATTCAGTGCGACTATCTCCGGTTTGGCGGCAAGTTCTTCATCATACGCTTCCAATTCGCCACGCACAGTGCGATACGCTTCAGCCACATCATCCTGCGTGCCATCAATCAGATGCAGCAAGATACCGCAACGCTCCACATGTCCCAAAAAGCGCAAGCCCAAACCAACGCCTTTATGTGCACCTTCAATCAAACCAGGAATATCTGCCAGCACAAATTCCTTATCATTCACATATACTACACCTAGTTGCGGAGCGAGCGTTGTAAAGGGGTAGTCGGCAATTTTTGGCTTTGCGCGTGTCACCGCTGCCAGAAAAGTCGATTTTCCAGCATTAGGCAAACCAACAAGTCCGGCATCGGAAAGCAGCTTAAGGCGTAGCCAGAGCCACATTTCTTCGCCCTCTTCGCCGTCGGTTGCCTGCCGTGGGGCACGGTTGGTCGAGCTTTTGAAATGTGCGTTGCCCAAACCGCCTTTGCCGCCCTTGGCCAGCTGAATCTTCTGGCCTTCTTCGGTGAGATCGGCAATCAGCTGGGTTTTATCTTCATTGAAAATCTGTGTGCCAACCGGCAAATCAATAAAAATATCCTCGGCGCTGGCACCGGTGCGCATCGAGCCCATGCCATGCACGCCGCGCTTGGCTTTGAAATGCTGTTTGTAACGGAAGTCGATCAGTGTGTTAAGATTGCGGCGTGCCAACACATACACACTGCCGCCACGCCCGCCGTCGCCACCGTTTGGGCCGCCATGCGGCAGGTTCTTCTCGCGCCGGAAGCTTACACAGCCAGCGCCACCTCCGCCACTTTTGACGAATATTTTTGCTTCATCCAAAAATTTCATGGGATAAGCCCTACAGGGTTAAAAATTGGCGGCAAAAATGCCTATTGCCATCATCAGGCCATTTAATGCGCCAATGATAAGCGCAAAAAAAGTGAGCATCATGCCGGCAGACCGAAACAGGATGATGCCACGTTTGGGTTCCACTACCAACAGGCTGAGCGCATGGAATAAGCGGCCGACCAGCAATAAAGCTCCGATCACATGCAGCAGATATACCGGAGAGCGATGCCACTCTGCCGATAAAAGCAGAATCAGAGTTAGCGGAACATATTCAATAAAGTTGGCGTGGGCGCGAATCGCGCGTTGCAAGCGTTCGTCATTGCCATCACCCAGCGCAGTTTTGCTGCGATACCGATTGCGCACCACAATGGCCGACAACACCACTAACAACAGGGCAAGTAGGCTGGCGTAGAGCGCTGTTACCGATAAAACCATCAGGGGTTACGCGCTAGCGGGAACCACGGTGATGTATTTGCGCTTATTTTTCTTTTGCTGGAATTGCACGTTGCCTTCTACCAGTGCAAACAAGGTGTGGTCTTTGCCCATACCTACATTTTCACCCGGGTAGAATTTGGTGCCGCGCTGGCGCACAATAATGTTGCCAGGAACAACTACTTCGCCACCATACTTCTTGACTCCGAGGCGTCGGCCTTCTGAGTCGCGACCGTTACGTGAACTACCACCTGCTTTTTTATGTGCCATGGGTTGTTCTCCTTATTTCTCTTCTTTTTTCGCAGCAGGCTTCTTGGCAGCAGGCTTCTTAGCGGCAGCCTTCTTAGGCGCTGCTTTTTTAGCCGGTGCTTTCTTTTCACCTGTTGTAGCTTTGGTTTCTTTTTTCGCAGCGGGTTTTGCTGCTGCTTTCGTAGCTGGCTTTTCGTCAGCCTTTTTCGCTTCTGTTTTCTTAGCGGGCGCTGCTTTTTTCGCACCGCTATCTGCTACGTCCAGAATCTTCAGCGTGGTAAACGTCTGACGGTGACCCATCTTGCGACGGTAGTTGTGACGGCGTTTTTTCTTAAACACGATCACTTTGTCGCGACGACCCTGATCAACGATCTCTGCGCTTACACTTGCGCCATCCACCAAAGGTGCGCCAACAGAAGGTTTGTCGCCACCCAGCGCCAACACCTCATCCAGCGTTACTTTATCGCCAGCACTGCCTTCCAGCTTTTCAACCTGGATTTCATCGCCGGGCGCTACTTTATATTGCTTACCGCCAGTTTTAATAATTGCGTACATTTTTATCCTCGTCCAAAAAAGAGGAGGGCACTATAGTGCAGAAGAAACCCATGTCAACGAAAAATGACGCTTGCAGCGACTTCGCCTTCCCGACTATGTATGCTATGCTAATTGTCCTGCGTTATATATAAGGAATTCATGTCGAAGCCATCCATAGCATTCAATGTATTGTTAAAGTCGGTAATGATCGTATCGCTACCGCCTTTGCTGGTGCTGATTCCCTTTGCGTTTTTCGGCTATTTGAACCTTTCCCACTTGTTATATGCCTATGTGGCGTTGCTGGTTGTCTCCACTATTTTCGTCTACCCATTCCTGGCCAATCTGGCGAGTCTTACCAATTATGTGAACCAGTTGGCAGAGGATAAGCGCGCGCAAGCGCCGGATTTAACCTTTCTGAGTGCGGCCGCCAATGTGTCCGAAGCACTGGATCGCCTGCAGCGCAGCTGGGAAGTGAAAAAGCAGCAGATGGAAAGCGTGATCACCGAGCGAGAAATTCTGGTGGATACGCTGCCCGATATCCTCATCATGATCAATGATGATAAGCAGATTGTGCGCACCAACCGTGCCGCGCGTGCTATTTTTGGTCAGAATCTGGCGCAGAAGCCGCTCAAAGATGTGATTCAAAGCGCCTATTTGATGGATGCGGTGGCCTCGGTGATTCAGGATTTGAAAGGGCGCGAGATTGAATTTCGCATTGAAGAACCTGTCTTGCGCGATTTTTTGGCGGTGATTGAACGATTCCCTGTGCCATCCGCAGGAGGGATCTCAACGATTATTACCATGAATGATATTACCGAGCTGAAATCGGTGGAGCAGATGCGCGCAGACTTCGTAGCCAATGCCAGTCACGAGATTCGTACCCCGCTGGCCAGCATCAAAGGCTTTATCGAAACGCTGATGGGGCCCGCCAAAGACGATGACGAGGTGCGTGACGAGTTTTTGAATATCATGCTGGATCAGGCAGACCGTATGCAGCAGCTCATCAACGATCTATTGTCGCTTTCGAAGATCGAGATGAATGCCCATAGCGTGCCGATCGATCCGGTGGATGTGAACCAGATGATCCGCAAAGTGAGCGAAAGCCTGAAACATAATGCGAATGAAAAGAATATGCGCGTGACGCTGGATATGCACGACAATCTGCCCAAAGCCAAAGGCGATGTGAAAGAGTTGCAGCAAGTGGCGCATAACCTGATCGGCAACGCGATTAAATATGGTTATGCCAACAGCGAAGTGTTGGTGACTACCAAAGTAACGACTGATCTGCCGCAGGATTTGAATATGCGCAAGCATAGCCGCATCATTTGTTTTTCGGTCAAGGATCAGGGTGAGGGTATTCCAAAGCAGCATTTGCCGCGCCTGATGGAGCGTTTCTACCGTGTGGACAGCGCACGTACGCGCGAAGTTGGGGGCACAGGCCTTGGGCTGGCGATTGTAAAGGGCATAATCAACAGGCACCGTGGCGCCATAACGGTGGATAGTGTGGTCGGAGAGGGGAGTATATTTAATGTATATCTTCCTATCTATGAAGACTAGTCTGCGCTAAAATGAGAATAGCCCCATTTAATAGATGAAGTAATAAAGAGGCTTGGCATAGTTATGTTCATGGAAAGTGATTGGCAACACACCGAACGCCGCATCAATATTTTGCTGCTGAGTTATTGGGAGGATTTGCGCGGGGATCGCGAAATGCCTAACGAGGATGACCTGGAACCAGATAAGCTTGGCTTTTTATGGCAAAATTGTTTTTTGATTCAGGTGCGTGATATTGCGCAAGGCAGGGATTATAACTTCACCTATCTTGGGGAGCGTATTATTCAGGCCTACCGTGAAGGTATGCTGAGCGAGCATAACAAAGCGATTATTTCGCCGCATGCCAGCCATATGAGCGAGCATTATGAGAAAGTCTTGTCTACCCGCCGCCCAGTGGTGCAGGATGGGCAATTCACATCGCCCGATGGCGGGCTGATTCGTTATCGCCAATCGTTTTTGCCGCTGGCAAATGCTGAAGGCGAGATAGATGCGATCTTCGGTGGTATGTGTTTTACCTATGAATAAAGCATTTTCTCGTTGACACTGGCGGTTGACGTGCTTATGTTGCGCATCCTTAAAAGTTCGAGGACATAGAAAAATGAAAACATATTCGGCAAAACCGGCTGATATTGAACGCAAATGGTGGGTTATTGACGCGCAAGACGTGGTTTTAGGACGTCTGGCCAGCGAAACTGCACGCCTGCTGCGTGGTAAGCACAAGCCTATTTTTACACCGCATATGGATTGCGGTGATAACGTAATTATCATCAATGCTGAGAAGGTGAAGCTGACCGGTAAGAAGCGCGCTAATAAGCGTTATTTCTGGCACACTGGCTTCCCGGGTGGCATCAAGAACCGCACCGCCGAGGCAGTGCTGTCGGGTGAGCATCCAGACCGTGTGGTACGTAAAGCGGTAGAGCGTATGATCTCCCGTAACCCGCTGGGTCGCAAACAAGTGAAAAAACTGCATGTATATGCAGGTGCTGAGCATCCGCATGAAGCGCAACAGCCACAAGTGCTGGATTTCGCTGCAGCTAATCCAAAGAATAAGAGGTAAGCCATGAACACTGCCACTGCAGAAGTAGCGACAGAAGAACGCACACCCGTGCTGGACGCACAGGGTCGTTCGTATGGTACTGGTCGCCGTAAAGACGCGGTTGCACGCGTTTGGGTGAAGCCAGGTAACGGTAAAGTAACCATCAATGGTAAAGATCAGGAACAATATTTTGGCCGCCCAGTGCTGCGCATGATCCTGAATCAGCCATTTGAAGCAGTTGATCGCGAAGCAAAGTTCGATGTGATGTGCACCGTTGTCGGCGGTGGTCTGTCGGGCCAAGCGGGTGCTATTCGTCACGGCATCAGCCGTGCGCTGGATAATTTCGATCCTGCATCGTTCCACACTATTCTGCGTCGTGGCGGCTTCCTGACCCGAGATAGCCGTGTGGTTGAGCGTAAGAAATACGGTAAGCGCAAAGCACGTCGTAGCTTCCAGTTCTCGAAGCGTTAATTCGACGCTACCGTTCTCGAACATCAAAAAGGCCATGTTTTACGACATGGCCTTTTTTTATGTCTATATGTGAATCCGACGGGCTGCCTTGGGGCGCGCGATGCGTGCTACGCTGCAGGCTTGTAAGCCCAAAACTGATACATGGCCGCGAATGCATCGGGGTTGTGTTCGGTCTCAAACTGATGCCACTTATCCAAAGAGCCTATATGCTCAGCTCCCATGACCTCCTGAAACTCACGCACCACATGTGGATTGCCGAATTCGAATCCTATAAATTCCAGCCCTAAACGTTTCAGGGTTTCTTTTAATTGCGGAATCGTAAAGCGGTGTTCCTGTACGTGGAAGAACAGGTCACGACACTCTGACAAATTGTAAAAGTCGCGCCAGATTTTCACTTTCTTTGCCAATTCGTCTCCGCGTGCTTTCAACATATCATGGCGGAAGGTACGAATATCTTCGACGCTACTATCATAGCCCCGTTCTTCGATTATTTTTCGGCATTCTACAACGCTTTTGCGCGCGGTCTCGCTATACAGACCAATGCGCATATAGCCGCCCGGTTTGGTCATATCGGCCAGCACTTTCCAGCCTGCCTCAGGGTCTTGCATGTGATGCAATACGCCAGACGATTCCACCAGATCATATTGTTTGTCTAATGCGGCTAATTTAAGGATGTCCGCCTGTGCGAAGGTAATGTGCGTATGCCCGGCTTCGTTCGCTTTACGAATGGCATAGGCCAGACTTGAGCGGCTTAAATCAATGGCGGTTACACTCTTGTTATATACGCGTTTAGCCGAAGAAAAGGCATGTTGGCCCGTGCCGCAGCCGGCAATAAAAATATCAGGCTCAAAATCGTTTTCAGGCAATTTGCGCTGAGGCCAATACGGATAAAGCCCATGTAGTAACGCCTGGAGATGAGTGGTCGAAAGTTGGGGCATGCGATTCCAACGCGGATAGGGGTTCTCTTCGTATTGTTCCCGCACCTTGCGTGACACGCCATCGTCAATTGGCGTGAGCTGTGTGATATCTTCCTTCAGTGCGCGCTCTGTAAGAGGTTCGCGCAAATGCGTTTGGGCGAACTCTTGCAGGTTTGATTGGTCTGCATGGTTTTCGTCAAGCCAATCGGCCCATGCATGCGCGTTCTGAAGGCGTGCGATGTTTTCATAGCTGCCCAATAATAGCAGATCTGTCAGATGCTCTGCTGATGGCTCTTCTGCTTCCAATGCGCTGCGCAATTGGGCGAGTGCGTCTTTCTCTTCATCGCTGATGTAAAATGCGTATTCCGCAAAAAATGCATAACGTGCTAATGCATACAGGAAAGCGCGATGACCTTCCCATTGTGTGAATGCATCTTTTTGAAGCAGCCCTGCCTTGCGGGCATGTGTGAATATATATTCCAGGGTTGAAGAAGGGAATTGCGAAATCTGCAGAACATCTGCGAGGAAAGGCATAGAAATACCCTGTTTGAACAGGTCATCTTGCCATATTTCTTGGGCGTCATCTTCTTGGCTGCGCTTATATGCGTGCATTACAGCCGGATCGCTTTGCACAATAGAGATGATGAGATTGGTCACATAATTATCGCGCACCACATCCTGCTTTAGGGCGATAAGTAGGTTTTGCTTAAGCGTATCGGAAGCGGATTTGAGTCGAACTTTATTGATGCACTCGTTCAAATGGGTCCATGCGGCCGCATTTTTTGCATTTATCTCTACCGCCCGAATATACGCATTCACCATTTCCGCCGTATTTTCTTTTTTACGGTGATAGGAGCCCAGCATCATCCAGCAGTCTGAATGTTGGGGGTTAAGTTTGAGGCAGGCTTCGTAATATGGTTTGGCTTCATCGAATGCTTTGCGTTCGGTCAGAACATTCGCAAGATTATAATATGCCGCTGCGAAATTAGGCGTGAGCTGGATAGATTTGCGCAAATGTTGTTCGGCGCGTGAAAATTCCTGCAAGCGTTTATATACTACACCCAATAGGTGATGGGCGTCGGATTGATTGGGATGGCGTTTTAAGATGTCTTCCAGCAAGGTTCTGGCATCGCCCTGATTGCCCTCCTCGATCAATTGCGCGGCGCGTTGAAATTCGCTGCGTAATGCTGGCGTTAACGGCTCGGCAGCGATGGTGGTTTTGGCCTGTTTGCGGCGTTGAGCGCGATTCATCTTGTATTTCCCTGTGGCTTATGTTGAAACGAATATAACGTAACAGTCAGTAACTAAAAAAACAGAAAAAAATGACAGATTTGATTCAAGTAGCAATACTGGGAGCGAGTGGCTACACAGGCGCCGAGCTATTGCGCTGGTTGCAGCAGCACCCGCATGTGCAAGTGAAGGCACTAACCGGCGACTCGCAGGCAGGAAAGCCATTCGGCGATGTTTACCCTCATTTGCAAACAAGCCAGTGGCCTGATCTGGTGAAAATCGACGAAGTGGATTTCACCGCGATTGATCTCGTATTCTGCTGTTTGCCACATGGGACAACCCAAAATGTGATTGCCGGATTGCCGGAGAATGTAAAGATAGTCGATTTATCAGCCGATTTCCGTCTGCACAATCTGGATGCCTATGCCGAGTGGTATGGCCATGCGCATGAAGCACCTGCATTGCAACAAGAAGCTGTTTAT
>PBPD01000126.1 GCA_002725445.1 Rickettsiales bacterium | reverse complement strand
GAGCGCACCTGCCATACCTGTCAGGGCACAGGCAAAACCATCAAAAAGCCGTGCGGCGATTGCGCCGGCACCGGTAAAACGCGCAAAGAAAAAACCTTATCGGTTAATATTCCCGCTGGCGTAGAAGAAGGCACACGCATTCGATTGGCTGGCGAAGGAGAAGCAGGCTTCCGCGGTGGCCCAAACGGGGATTTGTACATCTTCCTGTCTGTCAAACCACACCGACTATTCCGCCGTGACGGGGCGAATATTTATTGCAAAGTGCCAGTCAAATTCACCGATGCATCGCTGGGCGGTTCGATTGAAGTACCCACCATTGACGGCGGCCGTGTGAAGGTGAGCATTCCGGGCGGCACACAGAGCGGCCACCAATTCCGCCTGCGCGGCAAGGGTATGAGCGTGATGCGCTCTTCTTCCCGTGGCGATATGTATATTGAGGTGCAGGTAGAAACACCGGTGAAAATGAACAAAAAGCAGAAAGACCTGCTGCGCGAATTTGAAAAAAGCGGTGGCGGTACCAGCCCCGAATCTGAGAGCTTCTTCGACAAAGTAAAAGAGTTCTGGGCAGACCTGAAGGAGTAATTATATGGACTCCTATTTTCGTATTTTCGTGGATCGCATGCGCGTTGCGATGTCGATCGGTATTCACGATCACGAAAAAGCACCGGAAGGTCGCCAGCAAGTGGAAGCTACGCTGGAGCTCTTCACCACGCCCGATCAACTGAAAGCGACCGCATACCACGATGATCTGATCGATTACGAGCCGCTCGCCAATGCCATACGCGAGTGGGAGTATCGCCCGCATACCGACCGACTGGAAACATTGCTCTTTGAGATGCTGGAAGTGTGCTTTTCCGATGCGCGCGTGAAAGCAGCACGGGTAAAGCTGCGTAAAACCGAAGTCTTTACCGAAGCCGAAGCAGCAGGTATAGAGGTGATGGTAAGCCGTGATGAATATGAAGAGATGAGAGATTCATGAGTGTAAAAATCGCAATTGCAGGTGGCGCAGGCCGCATGGGCATTACCTTGCTGCAGGAAACACTGGCACATCCCAACACAGAGCTCACTGCTTTTAGCGTGCGCGAAGACGACATACCCCATTCACTCAGCCGCATTCAACGTGCGGGTTTGGCTGGTATTGACGATTTAGCCGTAAGCCGTGATGAAAATTTGCTGGCAGATGCACAGGCCGTGATTGATTTTACCACGCCAACTTACAGCCTGCGACTGGCGCAATCCTGTGCTGAGCAAGGCATTGCATTTATTTGTGGCACGACTGGTTTTAGTGCCGAGCAACATGCACAGCTTGCCGCATTGGCCAAACAGACCCCGATTGTCTGGGCACCCAATATGAGCCTTGGTGTGAATTTGCTCAGCCATCTGGTCGAAAAAGCAGCGGCGGCATTGGATGACAGCTTTGATATTGAGATTTTTGAAATGCATCACCGCTTTAAGCAGGATGCACCCTCAGGCACGGCACTGGCACTGGGCGAGGCGGCAGCAAAAGGGCGTGATGTAGCGCTCAAAGAAAAAGCGGTGCATACACGCGAAGGCCATACGGGCGTGCGTGAAGAAGGCACCATAGGTTTCTCAGTAGCGCGTGGTGGTGATGTGATCGGCGATCATACCGTGATGCTGGCGGGTGACGGTGAGCGGATTGAACTCACGCACAAAGCCTCTAACCGCCATATTTATGCACGCGGGGCAGTAAAAGCAGCATTATGGGCACAAGGCAAACCGCCTGCCCTTTACTCCATGCAAGATGTGTTAGGATTAGCCTAAGCCTTGCTTAGCGGCTTAGCGATTCGCTTGCTTCCAGTGCGTTTTGCAGTGCTTGTGGCGACAGCTGACCTAATTCCGGATTGTCATTAGCCAGCTCTTGCTTGGGAGCAGCGGATTCCTGAATAAATGCCTGCACGGCGGCAAGCAGATCCTGTGAGTTCTCATTAAATGTCGTCATTTTATGCTTCTCCGATCATACCGTCTATTACCAGCAGACCATCTTTATTTATCGAGGCCATGAAGCCCCGTTCTTGCCAATATTCGGTCACACTTTGTTTGATATCCTGATTCTGCACCCATTCAGGCAAAGACACGACGACTTTGCTTACCGTATCTTTATTGTCGGTGTGTGCCTCTACGATCTTGCCCATTGCTGTTGCCGAGCGGGCCAGATCGCCTAATGTTTTTGCAGAAACTTCCATCATAGTGCTTACCAAGCGTTTGTTGTTCTAGTTACAACCTACGCTAAAATTTTTAACAAACGGTTAAAAGCAGCAAAAAATGATAGAGAAAGGGAGCAGCGGCCTATTCGTCCCACAGCTTGGGCTGATTGCCACCAAAGGGAGACCCGCCCGGCGCTTTAGGCTTGGGCTTAGGCACGTCGATCATATTATAGGTAACAGCCATTTCGGCGCGCAGCTCGTCCGATGGCTCGCCCTTGCCTGCAGCAATGACAGTGCCAAAATCAGCCGGCATGAAATTCTCACCCTTTTGCATTTTGTTGCGCAACTCAATGAGGTTACGCAGCGTCAATTCAAGGTATGAAAAGATGCGATCGCCAAATAGATTGTTACCTGAAAGTAAAATAACGACTTTTTCGTCCAGCAACTCCTCGTCAATTGAGACGGGGGTGCTGTTTTTACTATAGGCGCTGGTGACCCATTTTGTCGTCATACGCACACACTAAGTTATTATTCAAATACACGTCTGGCGTGGATTTACTGCAAGGTCATATAATATAAGGTTTTTGGAAGGAAAGCAAAAAGGAACTAAAATAGGCGGGTGTTGAGGCGTTTTTTCCCTCAGGTGTGGCAAGCGAGCTCTTAGCGCTCCCAGCCCAGATCGATATTATTACCGCCCACATGGCTCTGCGTAATGTCTTGTGTATCTCCATCAAACTGGATGCCTTCTAAGCCTTTGCCGAGTTCATGCGCCGCTGCCATTCCATATGCCTGCATAACGGCCGCTTGGTTGTGACCGCCAACTTGGTCGAATCCCGCGGTTGTTCCGTTGAAAATGTCTGGTGACTGGCTCATGTTTCGTTTCCTGTTGTCTGTCGTCTATGGTTTTAGTCTTACAAATCTTTCCTAACAAAATCTTAAAAAATTAACGTTTTTTGTTACGATTTGGTGACAATGCCTGTTAACGATTTCCTTTGTTACTTTTGCTTACATTTCCAGTGTACGCATGGGCATGCACGCTCGCAATCAAATAGCGACCGCTGTCATGAACACTTCACACTTCTGTAACAGAACCGTAACAATAGGGCGGAAATAGCGGTGATAGACGCCTCTGAGACGCCCGAATGTAGCGGATTTACGTGATTTAGGCGGCTTCTGTGCCACCTACGGTGATGCGGTCAATCAGCAAGCTTGGCTGTCCCACCCCTACGGGTACCGATTGCCCGTCCTTGCCACAGGTGCCAATACCGGGATCAAGCGCCATATCGTTACCAATGGCTTTTACTTTTTGCATCACGTCCGGGCCGTTACCTATTAAGGTTGCACCCTTCACCGGATACTTAATTTCACCATTCTCAACCATATAGGCCTCGGTGGCTGAGAATACGAATTTACCTGACGTAATATCCACCTGTCCGCCGCCAAAATGCACCGCGTATATACCGCGCTTAATGTCTTTCAGAAGCCCTTGTGGGTCTTCTTTGCCGCTTAACATATAGGTGTTGGTCATGCGCGGCATTGGCTGATGCGCAAAACTCTCACGACGGCCATTGCCAGTGGCCTTCACGCCCATAAGGCGGGCATTCAGCCTGTCCTGCATATAGCCTTTTAATATACCGTCTTCAATCAGCACGGTTTTACCCGATGGCGTACCTTCATCATCAATGGTAATAGAACCACGACGGTCTGGCATCGTGCCATCATCTATAATCGTCACCCCCGGCGAGGCAACGCGTTCGCCTATGCGACCCGAGAAGGTGGATGTACCCTTGCGATTAAAATCGCCTTCCAGCCCATGTCCGACTGCTTCATGCAACAACACGCCGCACCAGCCCGGCCCCAACAACACCGGCATTTCGCCTGCGGGTGCTGGTCGTGCTTCCAGATTCACCAAGGCTTGACGCAACGCTTCATCGGCTTGCGATTGCCAGTGATGGTCTACCATATATTCGCTGTAGGCTTTGCGTCCGCCTGCACCTGACGAGCCACTTTCCATGCGGCCGTTTTCTTCCACTACCACACTCACATTCAAACGCACCAATGGGCGGATATCCTGCGTTTGCGCACCATCGGCGCGCATAATATGCACGGCCTGCCACACACCCGACAAAGACGCGCTGACCTGACGCACACGCGGATCTTTATTGCGCACATATGCATCCACTGCCTGTAACAACTGTACTTTGTGTTCAAATGGCACATCGTTAAGCGGATTTGCATCGGTATATAAGTGATGGTTCGCACCAAATGGCGCATCTGTCACCTGCCCTGCCCCGGATTGGCCGTGATTGGCAGAACGCACTGTCTTACCGGCACGTTTGATAGCATCTTCCGACAATTCACTACTATGGGCATAGGCCGTGGATTCACCCAGCATGCCCCGCAAACCGAAGCCCTGCGCGGTGGTCATATTGCTGTTGCGCAACCGGCCATCGTCGAAACTGAGGCTTTCAGACTGGTTAAATTCCAGAAATAACTCACCGTCATCCAGCCCGTGCAATGCATCACTCACCAAGTGTTGCACACGCTCATTGCTCATTCCGGTGCGATCAAAGAATAAATCTTGCGTATTTGTTAGCTCACTCATGGGCTTGCTTTATTGCATAAACTTGGACAAAACACTATAGTATTCAGCGTCAAATGCATTAAAAGATTTGCAGTCTGAATGCAAACTATGTAGAACAAGCCTGCCTTTTGGAAGGCAAGGACCGCGAAAATTTACGCTTAGAGAGATAGCAGGGAGATTCACATGCACCGCTTTAGTGCTTTGTTCTTTGGATTAATTACAGCGCTGATGGCACCAGCAGCCATGGCTGAGGTGATTGGCATGGCCAAACCTAAACAGCTTTCGTTCCAGGAGCCTGCAAGCCCTGTGATGGAACAGTTTATTAATCTGCACGATTATATTTTGGTGATCATTACGGTTATCACCCTGTTTGTGGTGGCATTGCTGGCTTACACTTGTGTACGTTTCAGCGCCAAGCGCAACCCAACCCCAAGCAAAACCTCCCATAACACGCTGATTGAGATTATCTGGACAGCTGTGCCCGTGGTTATTCTGGTCGCTATCGCGATTCCTTCGCTGCGCGTACATTATAATTATGTCTATGACTATCCGGAGCCGGATGTAACACTGAAAGTAGTTGGCTACCAGTGGTACTGGAATTATGAATATCCGGATGAAGGCATCATTTTCGACAGCAACATGAAAACAGACGATATGTTGGAAGAAGGCGAGCCACGCCTGCTGGCAGTTGACAATCCTATCGTGGTGCCCGTGAACAAAAATGTACGTGTTCAGGTAACCGGCGGCGATGTATTGCACGCCTTTGCGATCCCTGCGTTCGGCGTGAAGAAAGACACCGTACCGGGCCGCTTGAACGAAACTTGGTTCAAAGCCACCAAAGAAGGCACCTTCTATGGCCAATGTTCTGAATTATGTGGCATCCGTCACGGCTTTATGCCGATTCAGGTAGAGGTAGTATCCGAAGAGGAATACGCCGCTTGGCTGGAAGAGGCTAAAGAGAAATTCGCCAAAGATGACTTTGGCACCAGCCGTTATGCATCGGCAGAGTAGTAAAGTAGAGAGTGCAAGGAGAGATTAATGAGTAACGCAGCCGCACACGCAGACGATCATCATCACACACCGGGATTCTTTTCCCGCTGGTTCTGCTCTACTAACCACAAAGATATTGGTACGCTGTACATCATCTACGCGATCTTCGCGGGTATTCTGGGCGCCGCCTTCTCGATTGGCCTGCGCATGGAATTGATGGAACCGGGCGACCAGTTCTTCAACGGCAACTATCAGCTATATAACGTGTTCATCACTGCACACGCCTTCCTGATGGTATTCTTCCT
>PBPD01000125.1 GCA_002725445.1 Rickettsiales bacterium | reverse complement strand
GTGAATTGTTATTTGTGAATTCCGGCGACTATCTGCCGCCTGCAGAGGTCGGGCTAGCGCAGGCAAACGAGCTGCGCCTTACCACCGCAGACGGATTGTCGCTGGTGGCGTGGCACGTCCCCGCCCCCACAGGCCAACGAACCCTTGTTTATTTTCATGGCAATGCGAAAGGGCTGGCTAATCGCGCGCGTATTTTCTCGCAATTTGTGCAAGCGGGCTATGGCCTGCTTGCGGTGGAATACCGTGGCTATCCCGGCAATGAAGGCAGCCCCAGCGAGCAGGGGCTCTACAATGATGCACGTGCAGCAATGGAGTATCTGACGCAGCAACAAGGGCTACAGAGCGAGCAGATTGTGCTGATGGGGCGTTCACTTGGCACAGGCGTCGCCCTCAAAATGGCCAGCGAGTATGAAACACATGCCGTCTTTCTGATCTCGCCTTATGATTCGATCGCCCATGTGGCACAACGCAAATACTGGTATCTGCCGGTGTACCTGCTCATCCGCGACCCGTTCGACGCCCTCGCCCTCGCCCCGCAAATTGACGAACCGGTGTATATATTTCACGGCACGCAGGACCATATCATTCCCATGGAGCATAGCCAGCTTCTCTATGATGCATTGCCGAACGACAAACATTATATTGCGCTGGAACGGCAAGGACATAACCGTATCGATTTCGCGCCCATCATCCAGACATTGCAGCGCACGCAACCTTAATTCGCAGCCCCTCTAACGTTCAGAAACTGCGCGCCCCATTTCTCTAGCCCTCTGACGATAGGCGTTAGCTCGCGCCCAATCTCTGTGAGTGAATATTCTACTTTCGGAGGAATTTCAGCATACACTTTGCGGTGCACAACTCCACTTTCCTCTAAGCTTCGCAACTGCTTGGTTAACATGCGTTGTGTAATATCAGGCATCAATCTACGCAATTCATTAAACCGCTTCGTACCGTCGAGCAGGTGATAAAGAATCATCCCCTTCCACTTCCCACCGATAACTTCTAAAGCCGTTTCCGTTGGGCAAATATCATCATCCATAGACGCCTCCTAACCCTTAACAGTATACAGTATGTACCTACATAACAAATATGTGCGTACTTACATATATATTTTATTAGCACTATAATCATATTTACAAACATTAAAATGGGGATTTATCATGAAGCATAGTGCGTTAACCAGATACGAAAGTGAAAAATTACATTTGAAAAACCGTGCCGTTGTGGCACCGATGAGCCGGGTGAGCACCAAAGGCGATGGCATACCGACTGCAAAAATGGCGGAATATTACAGCCAATTCGCAAAAGGCGGCTTTGCGATGATTGTTACTGAAGGTACCTATACCGATCGCGCCTACGCACAAGCCTATCCCAACCAACCCGGCATTACAGATCAGGCGCAGCAAAACGGGTGGGCACGCGTGGTCGAGTCTGTACACAAACATGACAGCAAAATCATTTTGCAACTCATGCACGCAGGCGCACTTTCACAACATCTGAGCAACACCAGAGCACCATCCAGGATAGAACCTATGCGTAAAATGCTCCCCGGCTATAGCATCAAACAGGGGCGCTATCCAACCCCGCACGCCATGAACCTAATGGACATAGATCAGGTAATCGAAGGCTACGTGCAATCTGCCAAACGGTCGGTTGAAGCAGGCTTTGACGGAGTAGAGATTCACAGCGCAAATGGCTATTTACTGGATCAGTTTATAACCGACTATACCAACATGCGTGAAGATATGTATGGAGGCTCGGTAGAAAACAGAATACGTTTAACGTGCGAAATTATTAAAGCTGTTAAACAAGTTACATCCGAGCGTCACATTGTCGGTGTCAGACTTTCACAAGGCAAAGTCAATGATTTCGATTATCTATGGCCTGGCGGCCTATCGGATGGCGAGATCATCTTTGATGCCGTCAAGCACGCAGGAGCTGACTATATTCACTTTGCTAGTGAAGGCAAAGGATTCGACCATGGTTGCCTGACCAGAGAAGGCGACAGCCTGCCAAAGCTTGCAAAAAGCCTTACAAACCTACCTGTCATTGCAAATGGGGGCATGCATAACCCCCAACAGGCAGAGCATATTTTGCATGAAAACCATGCGGATTTGCTGGCACTTGGCACAGGCGCCTTAAGCAATCCCGACTGGCCAATACGTCTTGAAAATGGAGAAAATATTGAGGATTTCTCAGGCGAGTATTTCAAAAACGGAGTGAATATTGATGCCCACTGACAACCGTATTGATTTCGCGCCCATCATCCAGACATTGCAGCGCACGCAACGCTAATAATCATGTCCCCACATGCATGTGAGGTTCTATCCCAAAGCGATATCGCCACGGGGTTTGCGCCCTAAATGGCTTATATCCCCCTGCATCGTTACGGGCAGATCGTGCGCAGCAGATGCCTGCTCATAGCGTGCGTGTTGTTCCGGACTAATAGAAAAACCAATGTCATCCATGTCGCTCAGCAGCGCAGGAATATAACGGTAGCCCGCAATGTCGAGTGGCGGCTCGGTAATGATAGAACCAGGAATAGAGCCAGCCCTGCAACGTCTGCCTGTTTCGCGCTCCAGCTCTGCAAGCCTCTCCCCGTCGCGCTTTGCCTGTTCGGGCGAGATGGTTTCCCATCCGCGCTCGCCGTTAAACACATTCACCTCAATGCCAAGCTTCTCCAGCTTTGGGCCGCAGCTGCTGCAAGAAAAACAAGGCGTGTGCTCCATGTCACGCAGCATAATATAGCCGGCCGGTTTAGCGGGGTTATCGGCAGGCGAAAGCGGCAAAATATAGAGCTCTAACCGTGACACATCATAGCCGTTGCTTTCCGCATTGCAGAGCGCATTCATCTCCGCATGCAGCCGCGGAGGAGTATGTTCATCGCCCCAGCGCTTTTCTGCCTCTGTTTCGGCCATTTTACTATAGCCCGTGCCAGCCACATTGCCCTCTTCATCAAGCGCCACAGCACCATAACGAATGACAGGCGAATTAGATTGCTTCGCAGTGGCCACCAATAGATGCAGCAATCGCGGATCCGCTTTTAATTGCGTGGCATAGCCTACTAAATTATTCTCTTCCATGCGCTGACTATACTCAGTTACTGTCGATTAGTCGTTTTACAATTATGTGACAGTGACAATATTCATAGCCTCCAGATATGCCATATATTCCGCCAGACTCACCAGCCCCACACAGGCCTGCGCGCCTGCGTTTGGTGTCTGCGATGCGGCAAGCTTTTTTGCCAGCACAATGGCTGGCACGGTTGGAATATGCGGGCCAGAGCCATCGCGCGCAATAATGAACCAACGGCGCTCATGTGGTGCACCATCCACGCCCTTGCCACGCAAAATCACATGCATCCCGCCATCGGCTGAGCCGAAACGATCAAACCAGTTTGCCGCTTGCAATAGCGCGCCCGAAAAAGCCGGAAGATGCAACGGCAACCCGGCGCGCACCAGCCACGACAGCGCCCACAGCCCCAGATGCAACGGCGCGAGCTCCAACCCTGCCGAGAAGCGAATCGACTTTATGCCATAACGCTCGGGCAGCAAATCCAGATCCGGTACATCGCAGTTTGCCAACCAGCGTTTACCCAGTTCGGGATAGTCCTGCCGATACAAATTCTGCCACCCATAGGGCTTCGGATGCCCCGCATAGGGTTTCAGTGGCTTGCCGACATAGCTCAATACGCCTCTGGTGGTCGCAGGGCCACGCTCGGCTTGCTGGCCGGGGCTGATGCCGAATATCATTTCGTCAATCTCGGCAAATTCGTCCCTAAAATGCTCCACCACCGCCGAAGACAAACCCGGCACGCTGCTCGCACCGCTGATAACCGCCACGCCTGCGGCTTTAGCGCTGGCATCAAGCGTCGAAATACCAGTGACAAACTCTCGCCCGTCGGCCAGATCAATATAATGCACGCCATGCCGGATGCAGCTCTCGGCGATGCGGTAATCCGCGTTTTGAAAAGGCCCACACGTATTGACGACAACGGCAGGTTTGAGTGCTTGCAACTGCGCATCCAATGCTGCGTTGGCATCGAACACAGCGGCCTGCGCCAACTCTCCCAGCGCAGCCGTCAGCGCCTCGGCTTTGTCACGGTTGCGCCCTGCAATAATAACAGGCACCCCAGCCTTCACCAGCGCGTGCGCGATGCGCTTGCCGAAATTTCCATACCCGCCTAGAATGAGAACACAGTGCATTACACCTCACCAAACAATGTGTGAGCGTCATGCAACATTTGCTTTTGCATCTGATCCTCAAACGCAGCAAAATCTTTGATTGCAGGATATCTTTTTGTTGCAAGAAGATAAAGCAAAGCATCCGAAAAAGAGGAGTCAACGCCAGCTTTTTTGACGACGTCATAGAGTGATTGTGTATCCTTTATTTCTGCTTCATGTTGCACCAGCCACTTCTTGGCAAGGCCAATATTCTCTTTACGCTTTTCATGATGCTCTATCAAAAACTTGGAAATATTTTTCGTGACAGCATCCGCCTTGCGCGTTTCAGCATGTGACACGGCGCGTCTGCTAGCGTATAGTGAAACCCGGCCAGCAACAAAACCACGCAAGCGCTGAAATGAACTGGATGTCAATGTGTTATAGCGCACCATGTTTCTGAATCTATGTATATTTTCATACTCAGAAACCACCACCAATGGCTCTGAATCTATGCTGCAATCAATACAATAGGCGAGAATATCCTGCCCATCCTTGAAAAGAAATTTGACGTTGTCGCGGATTTTTTCTGCCACCTCCCGCAACGCTTCTTCGCTCTCAAAATCATATCCATGATGCGTACTTGAGCGAAATAGTTCCTTATTATAGCGAACCGGTGATTTGCCGCCCCCCTTCAATAACAAAAGATCATCACCAATATGCGTAACGTTACTATAGATTATCGGCGTACCATCCAGCTCACCGATTATTTGTCCCGCTTCCATCTGAAAAGGAACCAGAGACTCACCATGCATAATAACGCCAATGTAACGGCTAAACACGCCATCATCCAAACGATCACCTATAATATTGATATCCCTGTCTGGGACGTCCTTGATGATACTTGGCGAGCTAAATACCGGGGTGTGAACATGGCTGATTCTGAACGCCGGATGGTAAACCACGTAAGACACCACACGTATCAATACAAACAGATAGCCAAGACAAACCAGAACCAGAGAAAGTGTTTTTTGATGTTCTTCAACAGGGAACACCCAGCACACCAACAGCAACAAACTACTCGCCAGAAAAATGGAAATTGTTTGCAGTTTTCTCGCCACGGTTTTTTTAATCCGCATCTTTCGGACTGCAAATGAGGCAAGCACTAAGGCGATGATTACACCATTTATCAACAGCTCAGCTTCAATCATCCCTTCTATCATTTCCTTGCCCTACCTACCTTCACCAGCGCGTGCGCGATACGCTTGCCGAAATTGTCATACCCGCCCAGGATGAGGATTGCATCAGTGCTGGGCATGATAGACCTCAGCCATTCTGCCCTCTTTGAAACAAATATTCAGCGAGTCCAGATCAATACGAAACCCGCTGCAAAAGCCTAGCCAATAAGCGATGCAATACTCTTTTTGATTCGGGATAAAATCCGGCTCACCCAAGAGTGTGACTATATCTGCTTTTCGTTTACCCACCGTCAAATAGTTATGCTCTAAATCTGAATACATCGCCCCGCGTGGGCAGTGGTCTCGTGTTTCCACTCGGTATTCATACCATTGCTCAGCGCTTCTCGCATTTGCCAGCCAGCTCGCTCGATTAAATTCAGCGCCTGTAAAGGGCGCATGAATAAACTGATAAAACGCATATACGAGAAATAGTACAAAAAGCACACAGAGCATTTTTAATAACTGACCCAATGTACGCTTAGCCCTCATTTCTTCACCTCAAACTCCCCCGCATAGCGGAACATCTCGCCAAACAGTGGATGTTTTGTGTGTGTCCACATGGCAAAACATGTGTCGCTGATCGGCGTTTCTTCAGCATAGCCTTTGCCGAGCAGCAACTCCAGCGGCAATGGCACACACCGCCCAAACACACGCAGCACATAGCCGCGATGCTTAAGTATAACCCGTTCGCCGTTCCACTGATAGGCGCAGCGCCAGCCAACACCATAGCCCATCCATTCCATCACCTCGTCGCCGCCGACAGGTTGCAGGACTGAGCGAAAATGGCATACACCGCGCGCGCCAAAATCAAACGCCCGGTCAAAATAAAACTGCCCTGCTGCATCACCGGTGAACGTGACCTGCACGGGCACCTTATTGCCGTTATAGGGCACCAGCACACCCAGCAAGCGCGACGCTATACGCACCGGCCAGCTCATGCGCACATCCAGCCATCCCTTCACCACTACCGTATCATCGCTGGCAGACCGCACGCCATAATGCGCACGCATCACAGGCGGCATACGCTCCCAGTCATTGCCGAAGATGGGTTGGAAAATATAAGGCGCTTCATTCATTGTGTGCTTCTAAGTTACGGATTCTCCCTACCCCCTTGAGTTTTAACGCCACATTGCGCACAGCACGCATAGACGGATAGGAAAGTCGGGCAAAGGTTCTGGATGCAAACAAACGATTATTGATAGCATTCAGCACATTATCATCCGCACCAAGCCGTGCCATGTGGTGCAGCGCTTCATCGCCCTGATACAGCTCCCCCTCATATTTAATGACCATCCCCTCATCTAAATCAAGTTGCGCCTCGTATATTTCCTGCATAACAGGATGGTGTTTTTCGGTGCGGGCATCGACTGTTTGCACCTGCCCAACCGCTTGCTTCACAGTGAACATAGAGGCCCCCGCCTGACAAATCGGGCACTCACCGTCATATACGAAATACACTATGTTGCTATCATTATTCATCTTAGCCATGCCTTTGTTTTAAAATCGCTTGCAGCGCCGTTTCCAATTCCGGGTATGCGAATTTGTAACCCGAATCCATCGCCCGTTTGGGCAACACTTTCTGCCCGCCAAGCAGCAATTCTTTGCCCATGGCACCAAACATCAGCTTCACCTGACATGCTGGCATACGCAACCAGGTAGGCCGCCGCATAATACGCCCCATCGTTTTGGCGAATATTTTTTGTGGGACAGGTTCGGGCGCAGTTACATTCAATGCGCCTTCTACCCCGTCATTATTTACGGCGTGATAAATAAGCCCAATCACATCATCGCGATGAATCCACGACATCCATTGCTCGCCATCGCCAACCTTACCGCCCAGCCCAAACTCAAACGGAAACAGCAACTGCGATAATATTCCGCCATCTTTTTCCAGCACCAGACCAATACGCAGCAAGCATGTACGAATACCCATCTTCGCAATGCGGTCTGTTGCGTCTTCCAATTGTAAACATACCGACTCGCTAAAGCTTTCTGGCGTGCTACGCGGTGTCGTCTCTTCGGTAAAGGTGGCGTTTGCATCCAGCCCATACACGCCAATGGCCGACGCCTGCACATACACATGTGGTTTACTGACGGCACGCGCAAGATAGCGCGCCAGAGAGGCGATACTTTCCAGCCGGCTTTCAACAATTCGCGCTTTAACGGCCTGGCTCCAGCGTTGCGCAATGGGCTCTCCTGTCAGATTGATCACCGCATCGAATATGTCATCCTTATGCAGCGCATCGGCCGATTGAACAAACGCTACACGCTGGTCAAACTTGGCCGCTGCGCGCTCAATGTCGCGCGTGATAATAGTGACATCGTGGCCCTGCGCAATAAGCAGCTGACATAACGGCGCACCTACAAAGCCGGAACCACCCGCCACCAATATGCGTTGGCGCGCCCCTTGCAATTCTGGTGTGTGTTTCATTGCTCTCTCCTTTGCATGTGAAAGTTTTATACCGCTGGTCAGATCACGAATACCCCATAGAAAAACCCCTGCGGCAAACACGGCCATCACCCAGCTCAGCCAGCCGTAATAATGTGTTGCAAATCCGTCTGGTTGCGCCTGCCACTCCAGCCATAGCGGCACAAACAGTGCCAGAATGGCGCCATAATTTAGTGCAAGCAATGTATGCGAAACACGTTCGGTTGCAGGCAATGCGCGCGACAAATCTTCCTCCACGAAATCCCACAACGTAATAAGCACCTCGATGGCAAGTATAGCCATAAACACCCATGCATAAGCACCGTGCCATGCCAGCCAACCAAAGCTTGCAAACACCACTGCATAAAAGAAATTGCGTATGCCGTGCAGTTTTAGCTCGGTCGATGCGGTTTTACGCCATGGCAACCGCTCCAGATATTCATGATGATAGAACAGATCGAATGCGCCTATAATGCCCTGCACAATGCTCAATATAATAATGATTTCCATCGCTACGCCTCCCGCTTGAACAGCCCTGTCTGATAGAAGGTACGTCCCAGCCATTTATGCTGCATGTTGATAGTGAAACGAAACCGGCCTTCTCCTACATCCTCATGCACCACATGCGTCTGACCAGGCGATAGCCAATGCGGCAAAGGCACACGCAAACGCCCCAGCTGCCAGAAATAACGCTCGCTCTTAAAATGCAGCATGGCATCCTGTTCATACACGCGCAGTATCATCCCAAACCCCGCGCCCACACATTCCAGCATTTCGCCTGAAGCACTGGTGCGTTTTACCGACGTCACAGAATAAGGCGCGCGATCCGGGTAATAATAGGTGCGTCGCCAATACACACCCGCTTTGCCCGGCCGTTTATGCAATATCACATCCATCTTCACGAAATTGCCAGTGTGGGGCGTGAGTGGATTACCAATCAACCGTGTTAAATGCGCAAAAAGCCACCCCG
>PBPD01000124.1 GCA_002725445.1 Rickettsiales bacterium | reverse complement strand
TCTACCTTAGATATAGGTTCCTAGAGATTCAAGCCCTATGCATCCAAACGTTTATCAAAAGTTCAGTTTCAAAATCAAGATTCACGTTCCAACAACTCTTATAAAAAAAAAGTAGTTTTCTTTTTGTTTAGCTTTATTTTCTCAAAAAAAATCAAAATCTGAAGAATAGGAACAAATGTGTATTAAATACATTTTTTTAGTCTGAAAATACCGACTCATCAACCTATTTCAGATTAAATCAGAGTTTTGAACATTTTTTGATTCATATTTTCATGCCGATTATTTATGTTAATATTTTTTTTCTGAAATTCTATAGGAGAAAATATGAATCTTTTCAAAAAAACTAGAAATCTTCTTACCACTTTCATTTTAGGTTTTTCTGTTGTGTTCAGTTCGGTCCAAGCAAAAGACATCCTGCTTTATGGAGGTAACCAGGACATAGATAATATTGATCCCGCAACAGGTGAAAATTACTCGATCAATGCTGCTCTCAGAAGTCTGTATGATGCTTTGTTCATTTACCGAGGAGAGAAAATCGAGCCACATTTAGTAGATAGTTGGTCATCAAGTGACGATGCAAAGGTTTGGACATTCAATCTCAAGAAAAACGCTGTTTTTCATGATGGAAGCCCGGTGAATGCTGATGCTGTGGTGTACAGTTTTAATCGTATCCTTGAAATTTCTGGACCTCCTGCATGGCGTTGGACTGGAATAGCCGACAAGAATACAGCAAAAGCTATCGGTTCGCACAAAGTGCAATTCACCCTGACAAAACCATTTGCTCCTTTTGTTGGAACGCTTCCCCAGTTGTTTGTGGTCAATCCGACTGTTGTCGAAGCAAATCGTGGAGATGATTTTGGTCAGAGTTTTCTTAAACTGAATGAGGCAGGTTCAGGCCCTTTTACACAGGGACGTTGGGAGATTGGGAATGTGTATGAATTCAAAGCAGTGAACAACTACTGGGCTGGATGGAAAGGCAAAGATCATCTTGACGGGTTTATGTGGATTATCCAGCGTGACGCTGCGACTCAAAAAAACTCCCTTCTTGCAGGAGAAACCCATATTGCCGATACCCCTTCAGGGAGTGATAAAGATGAAATTGCCAAGGCATCGGGTTTCAAAATTACTGAAGATGTTGGGTTTTTTACAAATACTCTGAAAATGAACACCCAGGGTAAATACACGAGCAATCTCAATCTTCGTAAGGCTATAGCACATGCCATGAATTATGATGCTCTTCCCACCGCACTTGATGTTAAAGTGACTGTACTTTCAGGGCCTACTCCTTCAAATTTCCTTGGTTTTTCTGAGGTAAATGTTCCATATTACAACATTGACAAAGCAAAGGAATATTTAGCAAAAACCCCATGGCCTAACGGCGGTATTACACTTGATTATGTCTATGTCACTGACTTTCCACGTGAAGAAATTCCTGGACTGATGCTCTTGGAAGGTTTGGCCAAACTGAACATAACAATGAATATGAAACCCATGCTCTGGCCTGATATGGTTGCGAGTTGCGGTTCTCCCGATACTGGGCCGGATATAATCAATATTTATACCCTTCCATCCTACCTTGACCCGGATGCACATCTTTACAATCAGTATCATTCAGGCCAATGGGGCAGTTTCAATTCATGCAGCTTTTATAAGAATGCTGAGGTAGATACCAAATTGGATCAAGCCCGTGTGATTGGGGATATGGATCAA
This sequence comes from Rickettsiales bacterium, assembly GCA_002725445.1. Taxonomy (GTDB): domain Bacteria; phylum Pseudomonadota; class Alphaproteobacteria; order Rickettsiales; family UBA3002. Next base: position 8,755 of record PBPD01000124.1, on the reverse strand, counting down.
CGTCTGCGACTTTATGCAGATGTTCAAAAGCAAATTGCCAAGGATCAGCCTTCTGTTTGGATGTATACAGAGGACAGCCTGATGGGTTTCAACGAATGCGTGAAAGGATATCTCTATTCACCAATGTATCCTGTTACAGTTCTCTTCCAGGATCTCTGGATGGAAAACTGCAATTGATAATTTAAACACTTCTTCTGGGGCGTGTCCTGCGCCCCAGATACTTTTGCTCTAAAATTTCTTTAGAAATCTCAATAGGGTTAGTCTTTCTGCATGAATCTCCAACTGGGCTATTTTGCCAAACGTTTGTTGATGCTGGTCCCTTTATTGATCGGGTTATCGCTCCTTACTTTCTCTATCGCACGCGTTGTCCCTGGAGATCCTGTGGGACTGGCAGCAGGACCACAAGCAACACCAGAGATTAAGGAAAAACTCCGTATCGAATTTGGGCTGAATCAACCACTACCAATTCAATATCTTAATTATATAATTGGTTTGTTTCAGGGGGATTGGGGAGAGTCTCTCTACTCCAGACGTTCTGTAGCAAGTGACCTTAAGACATTCTTCCCGGCAACACTGGAGCTAACACTTACTGCTATTTTGTTTGCAGCCATATTGGGAACAATGCTGGGAGTGTTAGCAGCTTTGTATCGGGATAGAATTCCCGATCACCTTTCACGGATAGGTGTACTTTTTTTTGTTAGTTTTCCACAGTTTTGGCTAGCAATGATCTTTCAGCTAGTTTTTGGTTTGTTATTGCGTTGGTTTCCCATCGGTAAACGCTTTGATATCCTTACACCACCTCCAGATTCAATCACAGGTCTATACACTATAGATAGCTTAATTACCCTTAATTTTGAGGCATTCCAGGTCGCTTTGGGGCACCTGTTTATTCCTGCGCTGGTTCTCTCTTTTGGTGCTTTAGCAAGCATCACCAGGATTACTCGTGCAAATATGCTTGAAGCATTAGACAAGGATTATGTTCGCATGGAAAGGGCAATAGGAATCCCAGAACACCTGATTATTTTTAAATATGTTTTACGGAATGCCTTCATCTCTACTTTGACAGTTATATCATTGGAATTCGGCTGGTTAATGGCCGGTGCAGTTCTAATCGAAACAATATTTGACTGGCCGGGACTCGGTCTTTACGTAGTTGAATCTTCTTTACGTTTAGATTTCCAGCCAATCATGGGAATCACCATCATTTACGGTATCATTTTCAGTGTCGTAAACATTCTCACCGATCTCGCCTATGGACTTCTTGACCCAAGGATTCGCTATGAATGAGAAGTTTTCAGAAACTGAAAGCCATGAGGAGCAAGCGCGTTCTATAAGATGGGAACATTTTCGAAGAGGTGTTTATCGTTTTCAGCGTAACGCTCTTTCTATGATCGGGCTGGGAATGCTGGTTATTGTCTTGGTTCTCGCGATTTTTGCTCCAGTCATTGTTCCCTATCCGGAAGACGCCACAGGAACGACTCATATTCTCGAAAGACTCAAACCCCCAAGCTCGAACCACTATTTCGGAACAGACAAAATGGGGAGGGACGTGTATAGCAGGGTACTGATGGGGACTGGACTGGCTCTAAAAGTCGGTACGGTTATAATTCTCCTGGCGGCAACAATTGGGGTTATTCTAGGTGCAATTGCAGGGTATTTTGGCCGATGGGTAGATGATATCATAATGCGTGTAACTGACATCTTCCTGACCGTACCTGCTCTTGTCCTCGCGATTGCGATTACAGCAGCTCTTGGGAAGGGAATTACCAATGTGATGATTGGCATTTCATTAGTTTGGTGGCCAGGTTTTGCTAGGCTCACAAGAAGTTTGGTTCTCAGCCTTAAGCAGGAATCTTTTGTTGAAGCAGCAAATGGTATTGGTGCCAGTGATTTCCGGATTCTCTTCAGGCACATCCTACCAAATGCCCTTTCCCCAATTATCGTAAAAATGAGCACTGATTTCGGATTTGCCGTCCTAACTGCTGCAGCGTTAGGTTTCATTGGCCTAGGTGCTCAACCACCTACACCTGAATGGGGAGCGATGATCAATGATGGCAGAGGATATTTTCCAGGTGAATGGTGGATAGCCACTTTTCCTGGAATAGCCATTTTCATTGTGGTTTTCAGTTGGAACCTTTTGGGAGATGGTTTGCGAGACATTCTTGACCCTCGCTCAAGACGCTGATAAGCATGCTGCTTGAGATAAATAATCTTCACCTCGAATTTCAGACTTTCGACGGCACTTCAAAGGTCCTTGCGGGGGTCAATCTCAAGCTCCAAAAAGGGGATGTGATGGCTTTGGTTGGAGAAACAGGCTGTGGAAAGTCGATGACCGCTCTATGCATTCCACGATTAATCACCATGCCACCAGGCAGAATTACTCAAGGGGAGGTATTATTCGAAGGAGAAAACCTACTTCTAAAAGCTAAATCTGAAATGCAAGAATTCCGGGCCAAACGTATTGGAATGATATTCCAGGATCCTACCACAAATCTAAATCCACTGTTCACGATCCAGGAACAACTGGTAGATGCAGTACTATACCAACAAAATTCTGCAAATCGAGTCCCAGGAAGATGGCGTAATTTCCTTCGTTCCTCCAGAAAAATACACCAAGACGCTCATGCTCGTGCAATTGAATTGATGAGTCTGGTCGGTATTCAGGATGGGGAAAGCCGATTAAAGGATTATCCCCATCAGTTTTCCGGAGGAATGCGCCAACGGGTTTTGATCGCTATGGCTCTTGCAGGCGATCCTGATTTGCTGATTGCCGATGAACCCACCACTGCACTCGATGTCACTATTCAAGCGCAAATCCTAAGTCTGATAAAGGATTTGGTGAAAGAGTTGGGACTGTCTGTACTGTTGATTACGCACAACCTAGGAGTTGTTGCCAAGACCTGCGAAAAGGTGGCTGTAATGTATTCTGGGCGGGTGGTGGAACAGGCACCTGTCAAGGAACTGTTTAATAATCCCAAGCATCCATATACCCAGGGATTGATTAAAGCTGTACCGACGAAACACACCAGACGGGGCGGACTGAGCGGAATCCCAGGTTCAATTCCCGATCTTAACACTCCCCCCTCAGGCTGCCGATTCCATCCCCGTTGCCAGAGTGTTATGGATATTTGCAAACGAGTGGTTCCCCCCATTTCATTCGTAGGTCAAGACCATTCCACATGTTGCCATCTTTACCCGGAGCTCACATGAACTCCAAAACTCCTTTGCTTGAGGTTCGCAACCTAAAAATGCATTTTACCTCCCGGCAGGGGATATTTGGCCGAAAGTTAAATGGTGTCAAAGCGGTTGATCATGTTAATTTTTCTCTTGAGGAGGGTAAAACCTTGGGCCTTGTCGGGGAATCGGGATCTGGAAAAACGACGATTGGAAAATGCGTGGTTCGCCTGTTGGAACCCACTGACGGAGAGATTTACTTCCAGGGAAGCAACGTTGCCCATTTAACACGCAAAACGATGCAGAGCAAAAGATCGGAATTGCAGATGATTTATCAATCTCCCGCTGCTTCACTCAACAGTCGTATGACAATTGGACAAATCGTATCAGAACCACTCTGGATTCATGAGGGTTTACGCCTTTTTCAGGCTCGTAAGCGGGTTCTTGAACTATTGCAAACAGTAGGGCTTAAGGAGGAACACTATCACCGATATCCCCATGAGTTCAGTGGCGGACAACAACAACGTGTTGGCATAGCCCGGGCCTTGGCCCTCAAACCAAAACTTCTTGTTCTCGATGAGCCAACTTCCGCACTGGACGTTTCTGTTCAAGCCCAAGTTCTTAATCTCCTGCAAGAACTGCAGGATCAATTTAAGCTCACCTACCTTTTTATCTCGCATGATCTCGGAGTTGTCCGCTATGTTTGCGATCAGGTAGCCTTGTTGTATCTTGGAAAAATTGTGGAGGTTGCAAATGTTGAAACGATTTTTGAGAATCCAAAGCATCCCTACACCAAGGCGCTTATCTCAGCAATTCCGGAACCTGACCCTAATGAAGAACGTCTTCAAATCATCCTCAAGGGAGAAACAGTTTCAGAAAATTCCGGACAAGGTTGTCCCTTTGCTTCACGTTGTCCAGCAGACAAACTCAACATTTGTGATCAAATTGAGCCTTCTCTGGTGGGGATTGATGAACAACATCAGGTTGCATGCCACTTGTTTCCTGAAAAAAAGGTTTAAATCGAACGCTCTTCAATTGGGATAAAGTTTGTGTCATAACCAAAATATTGTGGCCCTACTAATTTTAAACCTTCAGGGGTTCGCCATTTAGGATCGCTGGGAATCCCCAGGCCTACAACTCGCAATCCATACCTCATGGATTCGGTTGTGACAGGTTCGCCTGTATCGATGTCTAGTAGTGTGATCAAGTCTGGTGTGGAAATAATCGCTTCACCATTTTTCTTTGCAATCAGAAATTCATTCTGAAACTCAATTTGAAAGGTTGCATCTTTGTGTTTTTCAATTCCTTCAAGGGTTGCGGTTCCCCTTGCAAATCCACCTTCAGTTCGTCGCTCCACATCGGTAATCTTTGCTTCAAACAGCTTAAATGCTCCAAGCAAAGAACGAAGCGACTCCACTGCATCAAGATTGTCACGGTGGGCTTCTCGGAGGGTGTACCCGATGTTTTTACATAAGCTAATGGTTCCCCGTATGAGAGATTTTTTAACGGTAGCGCCATCCATAGGATAAAGTGCTATCAATGCAGAACCACCCATATCCACTGTTGCAGACCGGGCAAGCCTTTCAGTCCACTTGTTGTCTACAGTATCCAAAAGTACTGAGTTACCCTTATCATCACTCATGACCATTGGGGTCGCTGATACCCCGTGCATGGTAAATGAAACCATTTGCAATTCAGGATAGGCCCTACCCATTCCATCTCCATCGACTAAGGGCAAACCCATTTCTGCTGCGACGATGAATGGTGTAGTAGAATTCAGACCCCCACATTCCGCACATACTACGGCGGAAATGGATTTCCCCATGAACTCTCCTAACTTGGTATAAGCTGTTACAATTTCATCTCCCCTAGGAAATTTTTCCAACATCACAGTAGGGGCTCCCATCATCGCTGCACATGCTACCAAATTGTCATCTTTAAGTTCATCAACATCAATCAATTGGACTGGTTTGTTTTTTTGTATGGACTGCATAGCCATCAACTTGCCAACATAAGGGTCCCCTCCCCCTCCGGTTCCCATTACTGCACCACCAATGGCAATTTCATGCATTTGTTCCGCATTTATCAATTCCATGTTTCCTTAATTGGCTAGGGGTTGATAATCCACATCTTTGTAGCCGAATGCTTTAGGTCCGACAACGTCAAGGGCAACATCAGTTTGGAGTAATGGGTGACAAGGAAAGGCCATTACCGCAACCCGCATTCCATAACGTAAAACCTCAGTAGTAATCGGCTCACCAGATTCCAAATCAAGAACAATGATTAAATCAGGCACGGAAACAATCACTTCTCCATTTATTCGCAGAATCAGGTTTTCATTCTGTATATCAATTTCGCCTTGGTCATTGGGGTGTTCAAGACTCTCCAATTTTACACGTCCCACTGCAAATCCACCTTTGAGTTCCCGTCGCACATCAACTATTTTCCCTTTGAACTTAAGCTGTCCCCCAGCTTCAATTTGAAGCGCTTCAAGTGCATTACGGTTTTCTTGATGGGCCTTATGGACGCATTTCCCCAGTTCAATCGCTTGTGTGACTGTGTTAGGAATAGCGTATTTTTTCAGGAAGTCTCCCCGCATGGGTGGATCCGCTAAACCTGCAGCTGCTCCCATATCCACAGCAATGGTACGGGCAAATCGTTCCAACCAATACATATCTATAACCTTTCGGAAAACAACCACATTGCCTTTCTCATCAGCTATGGCTGCTGGTTCGGGTGCGTGCCCGTAGATGAAAAAAGTCATCATTTGAATTTCGGGGAAAGCCCGTCCCATACCATCTGCATCCACCACAGGAATTCCGGCCTGTGCGGCTGTAATCATGGGTTCCATACTGTTGGCTCCACCGATTTCAGCAGGAATCAGAGCAGCAATATGCTTTCCTGTTTCTTTTTCAAGAGCTCGAAGAGCATGAAAACATTCGTCACCGCGTTCAATTTTCTCTATACCAACCACAGGAGCACCGATCCCCCCAACGCTCACCACTAGGTCATCATCTTCCAATGCATCAAGAGGAATGATTTCAATAGACTTCCCTTGGCGTAGAAGTTCCCGAACCCTTAATTTACCTATGTAAGGATTACCACCTCCACCAGTCCCTAGAATAGCAGCACCTACCGCCAAATGATCGAGTTCCTGCTCGCTAAGCTTATGAGATCCCATCAAGTTCTCCAACGGCTTTCACACGTACCCTAGTGGCATTACCCGGGAGGTAAGCAAGTGGGACATCTTCGACATCAACTATTTCGACTGTGTCCCTTTTTGCTCCTGCTTCCTCTGCCTTGTCAATTGCCTCTGCTTTAGCTTCATCCAATACCTTATCTCGAGACTGTTCGGTTAATGCATAAACACGATCTACCTCTCCACTGATTTGGGCTATAGCGGCCCCAACTGCATTTGCTACAGCATGGTTATCTGGTCTATGAACAGGCAAATCACCAATTTTTTCTTTAACAAAAATACTACCCCCTCCTACAGCAATGACTGGTATTGGCTCTGGTGAAAGTCGCATCCTTTCTGCTGCTACCGAAAGCATTTCCTGTATTCGAAAAACTGCTGCATTAATTAATTCTGAAGATAGTCCTGAAACTTTATTCAAGTCGCCAAAATTAGCCATACCTGCTGCAACAGCGATATCAGAAGCGGTTAGAGTTGTCCCTCCAAAAATCTGGGCCTGTTCATTCAAACGGTAACCAACGCTTTGGGGCCCAACCTTTATACTTTTTTCTTCACCATGAACATGTGAACCTCCTCCTAAACCAATACTGAAGACGTCGGGCATCCTGAAGTTTGTACGAACTCCTCCAACTTCTACTGCGATGCCGGCTTGCCGTGGGAAACCTTTTTGAAGAGCACCAACATCTGTTGTGGTCCCCCCGATATCAATGACGACTGCATCCTTAAGTCCAGATAGAAAAGCTGCACCACGCATAGAGTTTGTGGGACCACTAGCAAAAGTTAACACAGGGAACTTTCTAGCTTGGTCTTCACTCATCAAGGTGCCGTCGTTCTGTGTCAAGTAGAAGGAACTCGACAAACCTGCATTAGTCAGGGCTTGTTTGAAGGCATTAATTGTTGAATCGCTTAACTCTCTCAAACAAGCATTCATGATAGCAGCATTTTCCCTTTCAAGTAGTCCAACTCTTCCTATGTCACTAGAAAGGGAAAAATGTACATCTGGCAACTCCTGTTCGAGTACAGTCTTTGCTTCTTGCTCCATGTCTGTATTAACAGGACTGAAAACTGCTGAAATTGCTACAGCTTTTATGTTTTTTGCAGCAATTTCTGCTGCGATTTTTTTCAGTTCATCGGAATCTATTTCGGAGATTTTCCGGCCGTCAAATTCGTTGCCTCCGTGTGCTAGGGCATAATGATTCCCTATGAGTTGTCTAAGATCCTCAGGCCAATCAACCATAGGTACTAAAGAAGATGTGGCAGGAAGACCAAGCCTCACTGCTGCTGTAGGCGCTAGACTCTGACGCTGTACAACGGCATTGGTAAAATGCGTAGTGCCGATCATCACTGCATCTACTTGGCTCCTGTCAACTCCTGAGCTTTCCAAAACAGTGTTCAGTGCGTTTAGAACACCGGTCATCACATCTGGTGTGGTTGGGGTCTTACAAGAATTCTTTACATCTGAGTTTTCCATTAGTACGGCATCAGTATTGGTACCTCCTACATCAACACCTATTCTTAGCATTTCTTCCTTATAGATTAAGATGATGTGGTTTAGTTGAAACGGTATTCAAAATTGGTTGATCAACTTATTTGTATAAGCCAATTCTATTTTGATAGATGATTTGATTCAACTCCTAAGTGCAGTTATTGAATAATTTTTTAAGATTTCCTTATAATTTGTATCGAAAAAAAGCATATAGAGAGAGTTTCTTGATTTTTTTCAAAACTCAATTGATATACTAATTATTAATTTCACTGAAATGATTTGTTTTGGAAGTAATGATTGGACTGGCGTTTATATTTTCATTGAGTCTCCATTCCTATGATGGATAAGTATATTCTCAGAAAAAATGGATTTTCAGAGATTTCAACAGATTCTAACTCGTCAAATTGATGTTCCTGAATCGGTCAAGAGCCCTGTTTAATATGATTGATATTCAATTGATTATAGATGGTCGTTTTTGAATGATCCAGGATCCAACTGATTTAAAAAGGATTTTTATTGGTTTTCCTCAATCCGTAAATCTGTTAACGTTCGTTTTGTGTGAGTTGGCTGTAGTTTCTCATCAATACATCTCTTTCTTCCAACACTGAAAGATGCTGATTCTAAAATAGATCGCACTTCTCGCTCAGTAGTTCAGTTGCATTTACAATTTGAATTCAGGTTTTTACCAAAACCTTTGTCATCACAACAGTCATGAATGCCTTAAAAGTCGGTGATTTTTTAGAAAGACGACCGACTGAAGAAGAAGCCCATTTATTCACTGAAATCAGGGATACAAGCATACTTTTCAGGGTTGCTTCTGAACTCCGGGATAAAGGACATGGAAACATCATTTCCTACTCACGAAAGATTTTCATTCCGTTGACAAAACTTTGCAGGGA
>PBPD01000123.1 GCA_002725445.1 Rickettsiales bacterium | reverse complement strand
TTTGGTGGCGCGCGTGGACGCACCGATGTGCCGAAAATTGTCGATTGGTATATGGATGGTAAAATCGATATCGATTCGATGATTACCCACACTATGCCGCTGGACGAGATTAACACCGCGTTTGATCTGATGCATAAGGGCGAATCGATCCGCTCGGTCGTGACATTTTAGGGGGCTGACATGGAGATTGTAAAACAACATCACTGCCATGGCGGCGTGGTGTATTATGTCGAGCATGAGGCGGAAAGCACTGGCTGTACCATGCAGGCCACCGTGTTTGTGCCACCCAATGCCGATGATGCAGATTGCCCGACCCTGTTTTATTTAGCAGGGCTGACCTGCACGCCTGAGAATTTCACCACCAAGGCCAATGCCTATGCGGTGGCGGCCAAGCTGGGTTTGGTGCTGGTAGCACCTGACACCAGCCCGCGCGGTGAGAATGTGGCCGACAATGATGCGTATGATCTGGGGCAGGGGGCAAGCTTTTACCTCAATGCCACGCAAGACCCGTGGGCGCAGCATTACCAGATGGAATCCTATATTGTGGATGAGCTGTATGATTTGGTGATCGGGCAGTTTCCCGTGGATGCGCAGCGTGTGGGTATTTTTGGCCATTCGATGGGCGGGCATGGTGCGCTGACACTCTATCTGAAATACCCTGACAAGTTCAAAAGCGCGTCGGCCTTTGCGCCGATCTGTGCGCCTACGATGTGCGCGTGGGGCGACAAGGCGTTCAGCGCCTATCTGGGCGAGGACAAAGAAGCCTGGGCGCAGCACGATGCCAGCGTGCTAATGGAGCGTTCGCAAAATGAATGGGGCGGAGGGTTCCGCCCGCCCATCCTGATTGATCAGGGCATGGATGATCAGTTCCTCGAAGACCAGCTGCATCCTGACCTGTTTGAAGCGGCGTGCGCGGCGGTGAGTCATCCGCTGAGCTTGCGTCGTCACGAGGCGTATGATCACAGCTATTTCTTTATTCAGACCTTTATGGCCGACCATTTGCAGCATCACGCTGACATTCTGACGGGTGAGTGACACGGCACAACAAAAACCCCGCCGGAGCGGGGTTTAAGTGTGTGTGTGTGGAAAAAACGAAATGAAATCGTAATGCAGAAAGTGCGGGTTACGCGGCTTCTGCCTCATTCATAAATGGATAGTCGGTATAGCCTTCCGCGCCACCGCCATAGAATGTGTCGTGGTCTGGCTCGTTGAGTGCTGCACCTCGCTCCAGCCGTTCGGGCAGATCGGGGTTGGCAATGAACGGACGTCCAAATGCCACGGCATCGGCATGGCCGGAATCGACCGTGTCTTGCGAGCTGAGCAGATCGTAATCGCCGTTGGCAAGGTAAAACCCGTTCCAGCGTGCGCGTAATTGTTGCAGCACCAGCAAATCGGCATTGTTGACTTCCAGTCCGGGGAAGCGCTCGACAAAATGCAGATAGGCCAGCCCGTAACTGTTGAGCATTTCGATCGCGGCGCCATAGGTGGAAAGCGGGTTCGGCTCGTTCATATCATTAAACGTGCCGGTAGGCGACAGGCGCACGCCTACACGTTCTGCGCCCCATACTTCCGTGACCACATCGGTCACTTCTTTCAGCAAGCGCAGGCGATTTTCTACCGAGCCGCCATAGGCGTCCTCGCGTGTGTTGGTGGACGCATCGATAAACTGGTCGATGAGATAGCCGTTAGCAGCGTGAATCTCGACCCCGTCGAAGCCTGCTTTGCGTGCCATGTGCGCCGCGTGTTTATAGTCGGCGATGGTGTTGCGGATGTCTTCTTCGGTCATGGCGCGTGGTTCCGACACATCAGTGCGGCCATTCTCCGTCACGGTTTGGGCATTGGCACGAATCGCTGACGGAGCCAGTGGTTGTTCGCCTTCGGGCAGAATGTCGGTGTGGCTGATGCGCCCTACATGCCACAATTGCAGCACAATTTTACCGCCTTTGGTGTGCACCGCATTGGTGATGACTTCCCAGCCTTCGACCTGTTCGTCCGTGTAAATGCCGGGGGTGTTGATGTAGCCTTTGGCGAGCGGGCTGATTTGGGTGGCTTCGCTGATGATAAGGCCTGCGCTGGCACGTTGGGCGTAGTAGGTGGCGGCCAGATCGCCGGGTACGCCGTTTGCTTGCGCACGATTGCGGGTCAGCGGCGCCATGAATACGCGGTTTTTCACCTCGATTGCGCCGACTTTTGTAGGTTCAAATAATGTGCTCATAATTTCGTTACCTCCTGAACCATGAGTATAGACTGTGGCATATAAGCAAACAATTAGCTTAAACGGCTACACACTGTTTCCTTTTCTGGTAAAACACGTATGCCCCCTGACCGCGAAGCAAGGGGGCATACACCATCAGCTTGGAGGCTTATTCAGGGATGACGACGCTGTCGATGATGTGGATCACACCATTTTCGCCTTTGATGTCGGCTGTAATGACGTTTGCGCCGTTTACTGTAACGCTGCCATCAGTTTTTACGACAGTCAATGTGTCACCTTCCAGTGTTGGCACTTGCGTGGTGCCTTCGGGAATGTCCGCTGCCATCAGCGCATCGGTGGCTACGTGATATTTCAAAATACCCTGCAGCGCTTCTTTGCTGCCGGGCTGTAGCAATCCTTCCAGCGTGCCCTCTGGCAATTTGTCGAACGCACGGTTGGTTGGCGCAAATACCGTAATGTTTTCACTGGTCTTTAATGCGTCTACCAATTCGGCTTTGGTGAGTGCCGTGGTCAGTGTTGAGAAAGTATCCTTGCTGCTGGCGATTTCTACCACGTTTTTATACATGGTCATTTCGGCCTTTTTGTCGCCCATATGGTGGTCGGCCAGTGCGGGAGTGGCCAAAGCGGCACTACACAGTAGAGCGGTTGCGATGAAAGTCTTTTTCATGGGAATGTCCTCACGTTTGGTTGTTATGCATTGGTCATAGCGTGAGGCGGCGTAAAAAAGATATAAGGCAAGCATGCTCTTATGTTACCGTATGTTCATGACAAATCGGTAAGGATGGTGCGGCTCAGCAGGGGGAGTGTTAGTAGCGCGACTTAAGCAGTTCGATGGCAGGGTTCACCACGGCACGCCATTCTTTCTCCAGCTCTGGCGTGAATTTGGGGTCGTAGTCGCGAACGGTGTTGATAAGTGAATCGATCCACAACGGGTACATGTTGGGTGGAATGTCGATATTGTTATGCGAATGTATATCGCCCACATGCTCCAGTTTGCCTTTGGCAAAACGACCGGTGGGGTCGTCGGCATACATAATCACAAAGTTAAGGCTGTTTTTTACCAGCACCTTTTGTTTTTCGAAATCAGTGTTGGCAAATTTCTCGGCTATTTTGGGAGAGCTTTTGAGTAGATATTCGTAGAAGCGGCCCCAAAAATCATCCTGACCGAGGCAGCGGCCATAGCTTTGTTTTACCTGTTCGATGGCGGTGGTCATATTGTTTCCTGACTTGCTTATACGCTCAGATTTTAACGCTGCAAAGGCGCAAGTGCAAGTAAGCCCCGCGCCGCAAAAAGCACGAGGCCTGATTCTTGCGTTTCAACAGCGTATTAGTTGCGGTCGATAATCAGTGTGACTTCGTCATCGCCGGGATTGCTCTTCGGCCAGTACAGACGCACCTTGTCGCACATACCGTCATCAATCACGATGGCGCGGTCGCAGGTGCCTTCCATCGAAATGGTTTCGACGGTTACTTCAGGCGTGTCATACGCATCGCCGCCGTGGTGGCACAGCGAGAATTGCGAATCATTGTCGTAGGGTAGCGATACAAAGCCGGTCTGGGTGAATCCGTCTATTTCTTCCTCGGCGGCTACCAGCACGTCAAAGGTTGCACCTTCAGGGCTTTCCTGGCTCACACGATAGCCGAGCATGTCGATACGTGCGTCGCAATTAATGGGGGAACGTAACGTAGTGACCGAATCAGGCGATGCAATGCTGCCCCACCATGTGCGCACTTGCGCCCAGAATTCCTCTTGCTTAATGCCCGGGCCCATCGCGATGCGTGCTTCGTTAAACAGCTCGGTGGCCTTTTTCAGGTGAATGGCGGCTTTTTGCATATTTTGGGATTCGCATGCCTCTACTGCTTTGTTGGTTTCGGCTAAAATTTGTTCGGTCACCGCCTGATCAAACGGGGTGGATTCCAGCGCCATGTCAATCGCCTCAACGGATTGATAGCAATCGCCCTGATTATCTGCGGCAAATGCGCCAGCACTTACGGCAAGGGTGGCAATAAATGGTACGAGAAATTTCATGCGAGCCTCCTGTGTTGATTACTCTAGTATTATAGGGGTGCGCAAATGCGGTGCAACGCCGTTGCGTGCCTGTTGTGCGCGGGTAAGAAATAGTTCGCCTGCCTCCAGATCATCCAGTTGACAGGCAAGTTCGGCCTGCGCCACTTCCTGCAACAATGCATCGCGTTGCTCATCGGCCAGTGTATCGGCAAATGTCTGGAAGGAGGCGATTTGATCTACGCATTCATCCAGCGATATAGCTGCCAGCGCAGGGCTGGAAGCCAATACAAATAAGAAGGACAGTATAGCAGTGATGCGCATGGCGTAGCTTTCCACAATTCAGGCGTTTCGCACTTGCAATATATGCCAAAGCCTGTAGTTTCCTGCCCTCCTTTCTAACCCCTAACGAAAAAGAAGTATAGCGTGAATATCTCTCTGTTTAAGAATGCAAAAACAGAACTCTTATCTGGTCTGACCGTGGCGTTGGCGTTGGTGCCCGAAGCGGTGGCCTTTGCCTTTATTGCAGGCGTGGAACCGCTGGTGGGGCTGTATGCGGCCTTTTTGGTGGGGCTGATTACCTCGGCCTTTGGTGGCCGTCCGGGCATGATTTCGGGTGCCACAGGCGCATTGGCGGTGGTGATGGTGAGTCTGGTGGCAGAACACGGCGTGCAATATCTGTTTGCAACGGTCGTGTTGATGGGCATTTTGCAGGCATTGGCGGGGATATTCCGGCTGGGTAAATTCATACGCATGGTGCCGTATCCGGTGATGCTGGGCTTTGTGAACGGGTTGGCGATTGTGATTTTTCTGTCGCAGCTGGGGCAGTTTCAGACTGTGAATGCCGACGGCGAGACCGTCTGGCTGGGTGATATGCAGGTGCTGACCATGCTGGCAGTCGCCGGGCTGACCATGGCGATTATCTATCTGATGCCCAAGATTACCTCCAAATTTCCGGCACCGTTGGCAGGCATTGGTATTGCCTCGGCGGTGGTGATTTTCGCAGGCATCGACACCCGCACCGTGGGCGATCTGGCAAGCATTGCAGGCACGCTGCCTGATTTTGCCGTGCCCGCTGTGCCGCTGAACTGGGAGACGTTGCGCATTATCTTCCCGTATGCGCTGGTGCTGGCGGCGATTGGTCTGATTGAGTCGCTATTGACCCTGACGCTGATTGACGAGCTGACCGAAACCCGTGGCCGCAACAGCCGCGAATGTGTGGCGCAGGGCGCGGCCAATATCGTGACCGGCTTTTTCGGCGGTATGGGCGGCTGCGCGATGATCGGCCAGAGCATGATTAACATTAAATCCGGCGGGCGTGGCCGTTTGGCGGGCATTGCGGCGGCGCTGTTTTTGCTGTCGTTCATTCTGTTTGCCTCCAGCTGGATCGAGATGATTCCCGTGGCGGCGCTGGTGGGCGTGATGTTTATGGTGGTGATTGCCACGTTTGAATGGTCGAGCCTGCGTATTTTGCACAAGATTCCCCGCTCGGACGCATTTGTGCTGTTTCTGGTGTCGGGGGTGACGGTGGTGACCGATCTGGCGGTGGCCGTGGTGGTAGGCGTGATTGTCTCCGCCCTGGTGTTTGCGTGGAATTCGGCGCGCAATATCTATGTGGAAGTGGCCGAGGAAACGGAGCATAAGAAAGTCTATGTGCTGCATGGCCAGCTCTTCTTTGCCTCGATCGCCAGCTTCAAAGACTTGTTTGACCCCAAGGCCGACCCGAAAGATGTGGTGATTGATTTTCGCTATTCGCGGGTGTGGGACCATTCGGCACTAGAGGCGATTGATGCGCTGGCCGAGCGCTATGTGCGCAGCGGCACGCAATTGCATTTGCTGCATCTAAGCCCTGATTGCCGCGATCTGCTGGATAAGGCTGGCACCATGATTGAGCAGGATGGCGAGGATGACCCGCATTACCGTGTGATGGTGGATTATAAGAAGCATCCGCCTAAAGATGGTACGGTGGCGTAATAGAGCTGTCGCTGCTTTAACGCGCGTGCCCACTGGTTATGGCGCGGCGCTCTGGGAAAGGGCCACCAAACGGTTCGTTCATGGCGGGGGTGATGTGTGCGGCCTCGGCACGTTGTTTCGGTTTATATATGCTGGTGGCGCTAAAGCCGTGTTCGCGGTCGCCTTCCAGCAATTGTATCTCGCCATTGGCTAATCGCCCTTCGGGCCCGACACGGCTATTCAGCCATTCGTGGCTGCGCCCACATAAATGGTATTCCAGCGCATTGGCAACAGCTCCGTGGGTTACAATGACAAGGTCTTTATCGTCGCCAACATAATTATCGATAAAGCGTTTCAGGCGTACGGCTACATCATCGTTGCTCTCACCACCCGGCGGACGTGCTGCGGCTAGGCCCTTTTCATCGATTTCTTTAATGAAGGCAGCAAATTCTTTCGGGAATAATGCCTCTTGCCGCTCGGGCTTTCGTATATTGTCAAATATGCCGTTGAAGCGTTCGCGCAGCAGATAATGTTGTTCGGTGTCGGCGATATGGTCGCCCAACTCGCCTAGCAATTTATTCTTGGTTTGTACCACGCGGCGGTAGGGGCCAGACCATAATGTTACTTTGCCGTTTGATCCGCCGGGATGCTCTTTGAGATAGTCGCGCAGAAATGCACCCGACTGTTCGGCCTGATGGGCGCCGAACTTGGTCAGGGGGATATAGTAATTTTCGTATTTTTCGAACGCGGCTTCATCCACATTACCGACGGACTCGCCATGGCGTATCACAAAAATGCGCATGTTTATCCCCTTATAATACTGTGATCATAACAGCTTAAGGTTACAGCTTTGTGAAGGTGCTAGCGTGCCTGTGCGGTCATAGCGCGACGTTCGGGAAAGGGGCCGCCATAGGGGGCGCTCATGGATGGGTGTGTCTCGGCATTGCGTTCAGGGGCGGTAAAGATAGTTTCTGCGTTAAATCCGCGCTCACGGTCGCCTTCCAACAAACGAATATTGGCGTTTTTGATAAAGCCTTGTTCGTTTTTGCGTTGAATGAGCCAGTCATCGTCGCGCTGGCAAAGCTCGCGCTCGAGGGCTGTTGCTACTGCGCCATGGCATACAATCACTACGTCTTTGTCGCCCTGAACGTATTTTTCAAGGAAGCGATGGGTGCGTTTGGCCACATCATCCAGGCTTTCGCCGCCGGGTGGGCGGGCATAGATATCGCCTTTCTCCTCACGCTCTTTGCTGTAAGCTGCGAATTCCTCCGGCAGTAGCACGACCTGGCGATCGGGGTCACGGATATTGTCAAACACACCATGAAACTTCTCGCGCAGCAG
>PBPD01000122.1 GCA_002725445.1 Rickettsiales bacterium | reverse complement strand
GAATAACCTTGAAGGAATAAAAATCGTATATTTTGTCGAGCAGGTGGTTATCGACCTTAGAAAATTCCAGACACATAAAATGCCCGCCCGGGCGTAACACGCGAAAGGCTTCGCTAAGCGCTGCGGGAATATCGGTCACATTACGAATGCCAAACGCGATGGTATAGGCATCGACCGAACCTGAGGGCAGGGGCATGCTCTCAGCATTGCCACACACCCATTTCAGCGGTTGCGCGATATTCTTATCAATTGCACGGTTGCGTCCCACTTCCAGCATTTCATGGTTGATGTCGCACACCGTAATCTCGCACTCGGCCTGACGCGCCATGCGAAACGCAATATCGCCCGTGCCGCCTGCCACATCCACAATGCGCATGCCTTTGCGTGGTTGCAGCTTATTGACGAATATATCTTTCCAAATGCGGTGCAGACCCGTGCTCATCAGGTCGTTCATCAGGTCGTAACGCTCTGCGACACTGTCAAAGACTTCACGGACCTTGCCCGTTTTTTCCTGCCAGTCCACGTCCTGATAGCCAAAATGCGTTTGTTTTTTCTCTGCCATGACCTTAAGTGCTAGTGTTGCTACACGTCATAATGGCCTTTGCGCCGAACGTAAAGGAAAAGAGATGCCCGAATTACCAGAAGTGGAAACCGTGCGCCGTGGTCTGGCGCCTGTAATGGAACAGCAGCGCATAGTGTCGGTGCAGCTGAATCGCCCGGATTTGCGGATTCCATTGCCAGAGCACATGGCTGAAACGCTTGAAGGTAGCCGTATACGCACCATTGGGCGTCGGGCTAAATATTTGTTGTTCCATCTGGATAATGGGCAGGTGCTGCTGGCGCATCTTGGTATGTCCGGGCGTATGTTATTGATGCCTAAGGCTGATTATAGCGCGCATAAGCATGACCATGTGCTATGGGATTTGGAGAATGGAATCCGCTTTGTCTTTCAGGATCCGCGGCGCTTCGGCCTTATGACGCTCTGCGACGAAGCGGCTTTGGACGCGCACACCTTATTGGCGCATCTGGGGCCTGAACCGCTGGGAAACCACTTCAATGCGGATTATTTGCGGGAAAGGCTGGCCTCTAAAAAAGTGGCGATAAAACCCGCTTTGATGGATCAACAAATTGTGGTCGGCGTGGGCAATATATACGCCAGCGAGGCGCTTTTTTTAGCGGGGGTTCATCCGTCCAGACCAGCAAATAAGGTGAAAAAAGAGCTGGATGCGCTGGTTGAGGCGATACAGAAAGTGCTGCAAAGTGCCATTGATTCCGGTGGCTCTACATTACGGGATTATGTGCGCTCATCAGGTGAAATGGGGTATTTTCAGCATTGCTTTGCCGTATATGGTCGTCAGGGAGAGCCATGCCAACGCTGTGGCAACCCAATAGAAAAATATACACAAATTGGCCGATCGACTTTCTTTTGTGGTGTGTGTCAACCTAAAAAAGCACGGTAGTTGAAAGATATGCACATTTTATCCACAGAGTTGTCTGCGGGGCGCGAAAAGGCTGCAGACCGTAAAATCACGCTTTTTTGCGTCAACAAAAATTATTTATAATTTTGCTGCAAATCGGCTTGACTAGGCGCATGGTTGACAGTAGTTTGCCCTTCCTTTGATTGGTAGTAATAACAAACGATAAGTAAGAATTATGGCACATCATAAGTCGGCACAAAAACGTATTCGTCAAGCTGAACGCCGCACGGTTACCAACCGCGCGCGTGTAAGTCGCATCCGTACCTTCCTTAAGAAGGTGGAGCAGGCGATCTCGCAAGGCGATAAATCGGCAGCTCAGGAAGCTCTGCGCGAAGCGCAGCCTGAAGTTATGCGCGGCGTTAGCAAAGGTGTTCTCAAGCAGAACACAGCTTCGCGCAAAATCAGCCGTTTGTCGTCCCGTGTAAAAGCTCTGGCATCGTAAAGAGCTTTACCTTCGGGTCTATTATTTAACTACGCTATGTAATTGTATTTCCGTTCGCTGGAAGCATGTGCTTCTGGGAGACAGGAATGTTTTGTCTTGTGGGAGGATAGGGCAAATATGGGACAGTCATTAGCTAATCCGCTTTCGGGTATATCACCAACATATGCTGGTGACCTTTCCCCTAACGAAGCTTGGCAGTTCCTCAGCGACCACCCACATGCACAACTTATCGATGTACGTACACAGCCAGAATGGTTGTTTACGGGCACGGCCAATCTTTCAGCCCTGGGGCGCGCAACGCACACCATTTGCTGGAAAACCTACCCTGCTTTTGAAGTAGATCCACATTTCGTGGAAAAAGTGAAAGCAGCCGTACCTGACACGAATGTACCGCTGCTTTTTTTATGTAAAACCGGAGGACGTTCTCTTGATGCCGCTTGTGCAATGACGCAAGCTGGCTATAGTGAGTGTTACAATATCGCTGAGGGTTATGAAGGCGCACAAGACGCTAATGGCCAACGCGGGACAACCAGCGGCTGGAAGGCAGCAGGATTACCATGGGAGCAAGCATAGCAATGAACAACAACACCAACGAGGCGAGTAAAACAGCCCGTAGCGACGTACAACAAAAATGGGATCGAGTGCGCGAGCGTTTGCGCGTAGCATATGGCGAAGCGATTTATAAAAGCTGGCTGCAATCACTGCGCTTAGCCGACATCAAGAACGGCCAGGTGATGATTACCGTGCCAACGCGCTTTATGCGCGAATGGATTCTGGCACATTACGCCGATAATATTCTCCGTTTCTGGAGCACGGAAGATTCGTCGATCCATTCGGTGGATATCTTTGTGCGCCCTGAAAACCGTGCGGTTACCCCGTCGGAAGATGCCGGTGATGCATGGCAGCAAGGTGCGCCAGATGTCGCCGCCAACCAGCCAGCGCCTGAAGCAGGCGATGCTACTGGCAGCATTAACGCGCCACTGGACCCGCGCTACACGTTCGATAATTTCGTGGTTGGCAAACCCAACGAGTTGGCGCATGCCGCTGCACGCCGTGTGGCTGAGGCTGAGGGCGTGGTGCCGGGGTGCAACCCACTCTTTATCTATGGTGGTGTCGGCCTTGGTAAAACCCACCTTATGCACGCAATCGCATGGCATATCCGTCAGAACCAGCCTGAGCGTAAGGTGATGTATCTGTCGGCTGAAAAATTCATGTATCAATTCATCCGTGCGCTGCGCAGCAAAGATACGGTAGCGTTCAAAGAACAGTTCCGTTCGGTTGATGTGCTGATGATAGATGATGTGCAGTTTATTAGCGGTAAAGACAGTACGCAGGAAGAATTCTTCCACACCTTTAATGCGCTGATTGATCAGAATAAACAGCTGGTTATCTCTGGTGATCGTTCGCCTTCCGATCTGGAAGGCATGGAAGAGCGCGTGCGTTCGCGTCTGGGCTGGGGGCTGGTGGCCGATGTGCATTCCACCAGTTACGAGCTGCGTCTTGGCATTCTGCAGTCCAAAGTAGAGAAAATGCAGGGCGTGGATGTACCGGGCAAAGTGATTGAGTTTTTGGCGCATAAAATCACGTCCAATGTACGCGAGCTGGAAGGCGCGCTAAACCGTGTGGTGGCACATGCAACGCTGGTGGGAACGCCTGTGACGCTGGAAACTACACAGGAAGTGCTGTACGATTTGCTTCGCGCGAATGATCGTCGCATCACCATTGACGACATCCAGAAAAAAGTGGCGGCACATTATAACATTAAAGTGTCGGACATGCATTCTGCCCGTCGTTCGGTCGCCATTGCACGCCCACGTCAGGTGGCGATGTATCTGGCGAAGAAGCTGACATCCAAGAGCTTGCCGGAGATTGGCCGTAAATTTGGTGGTAAAGACCACACCACGGTCATGCATGCGGTGAAGCGTATTGAAGAATTGAGCAAAAAAGACTCAGAATTCGCTGAAGACGTAGAATTGTTGACGCGCATGCTACAGTCATAATAGGATACGGCGTTTTCTTATTGCGTGTGAAATAAGGGGTTACTATAGTCATGGCACAAGCAGCTGAACAAGTAGACGTGAGTACACAGGATTCCATGAAACTTTCTATCGAACGATCGGTGCTGCTCAAGGCACTGGGCCATGTCCAGTCCGTGGTTGAGCGCCGTGGCACTATTCCCATTCTCTCCAATGTCAAACTGGAGGCCGATGGCGACACATTGCGTCTGACCTCGACCGATATGGATATCGCCGTGGCTGAGAAGATTGCCGCGAATGTAAGCGAAGCAGGGGCACTGACCGTGCCGGCGCATATGTTCTACGAGATTGTGCGCAAACTGCCCGATGGTTCGCAAATCGAAATTTCCAAGGAAGCCGGCGATGCAAAAGTCAGCGTGTCTGCTGGCCGTTCACGTTTCTCGCTGTCTAGCCTGCCGGTAGAAGATTTCCCGGTGATGGCCGAGGACGATCTGGAGCATACATTCACCATTACCGCGGCGGAATGTCAGGCGCTGGTAGAGAAAACCCGCTTTGCGATTTCTACCGAAGAAACCCGTTATTACCTGAATGGTGTATTCCTGCATAAAACCGATGATGACGGCGCGCAGGTGCTGCGTGCGGTTGCCACCGACGGTCACCGTCTGGCGCGCATTCAGATTGCATTGCCTTCCGGTGCTGAGAATATTCCGGGCGTGATTATTCCACGCAAAACCATTGCTGAGCTCTTCAAGCTGATTGAAGAAGGCGTGCAGAATATTGAAATTTCGCTGTCTGAGACCAAAATCCGTTTTGTATGTGGCGATGCGGTGCTGGTATCCAAGCTTATCGACGGCACATTCCCTGATTATGACCGCGTTATCCCTACCGGTAACGACAAGATCATGGAAGTAAACGGCAAGCTGTTCTCCGAAGCGGTGGACCGTGTGTCGGTTATCTCCTCGGAGAAATCGCGCGGCATCAAGCTGGAGCTGGATACGGGCAAGCTGACCCTGTCGGCCAGCAGCGCTGAGCAAGGCAATGCGGTAGAAGAAATTGAAGTCAATTACGGTGCAGATCGTGTGGAAATCGGCTTCAACTCGCGCTATCTGCTGGATATGATGGGCCAGATTGAAGATGACACCGCACAATTTGTGTTTGCAGACGCTTCGTCGCCGGCATTGGTGCGTGACCCATCCGACGTTGGTGCGCTCTACGTGATTATGCCAATGCGCGTCTGATCTGACGATTGACCGCAGGCATTGACCCCACAGACTACTCCTGAACACCCATCGCATGCAGT
>PBPD01000121.1 GCA_002725445.1 Rickettsiales bacterium | reverse complement strand
GCATCCATGTTTTCATCACGGTGTTTGCTGGTTTGCTGCTGCACGTAGCACGCGCAAGTGAGGCAGACGAACCTGCCTGTGTACAATTGGCAGTGGGGCTTCTGTTTAGTGTGCAGGCTATCCTCACTCTGATTGATCCGCATCTTGCGCAGTATATGTTATGTGTTGCTGTTGGCGGCGCAATCTTAGTTATCTCTAAGCATTATGACATACGCTATGCCGCATGGATGGGCGGTAGCGTCATCGCGCTAGGTAGCGTTATGGGTGCTGGCGACTTGTTCGCACTCCTGCATGTGCCTAATTGGGTCATATTATCGGCTGCAGGCGGCGCCATTATCATCATCGGATCTTTTCTAGAACGTTATGGCGCGGTGCTGCGCATAACAAGAAAACATACCAATACTGATATGGCGTAATACAACCGGGAGCGGCGAAATACTGCCGCTCTCCCCTTATCTTTATAGGCTTATTTTTGCGCAGCAAATCATGCATTTGTTTCATACTAAAACAGCTGGATAGTGATTATAATTTAGCCACTTACAAAACACGCAATGCTGCAGCGCAACATGTTATTTGATTCGTTTCAACCCTATTCTGGTGTATACTATCGGCTGATCTGTGACTTTCATAATAATGACTAACTGGGGAGGCTTATGCAGTTAGACGAGAAAACGCTCACATCTTCACCGGAGTATAAAGAGCTGGTTAGCAAACGGAGTAAATTAATCTGGCCGTTGCTGTCCTTAACCATCATTGCCTATATGGGCTTCATATTAATTATCGCATTCTCACCTGAATCGTTAGGCAAGCCAGTCGGCGATGGCGTCATATCCATCGGGCTGGTACTTGGCTTGGCACTCATCTTCTTCATTTTTGCCATCACTTACGTGTATGTGCGCAAAGCGAATCGCGAGATTGAGCCATTAATTCGCCGTATCCACGAATTGAAGGGAGAATAAGCATGAAACTTCTATCAGTATTTTTTGCGCTATGCGCACTTGCTTCGCCTGCCTTCGCTCAGGAGGTGATCGAGTCTGAAGGGCTGAATTATGTAGCCGTTAGTATGTTCCTGGCGTTCGTTGGTGTCACGCTTGCTATCACCTACTGGGCGGCAAAACGCACACAAACCGCCAACAGTTTCTACACGGCGGGCGGCGGCATCACCGGCTTCCAGAATGGTCTGGCTATCTCGGGTGATTATATGTCGGCGGCATCCTTTTTGGGTATTTCCGCATTGGTTTTTGCCTCAGGCTTTGACGGGCTGATTTACTCGATTGGTTTTCTGGTTGGTTGGCCGGTCATTCTGATCCTGATCGCAGAACCGTTGCGTAATCTGGGTCGCTACACCTTCGCGGATGTGGCCTCGTTCCGCCTGCGTCAAAAACCGATTCGTACACTGGCAGCCCTTGGCTCGCTCGTCACCGTACTGCTCTATCTGATTGCACAAATGGTGGGCGCGGGTAAATTGGTCGAAGTATTGTTTGGCCTGCCGTATCAGTCGGCGGTGGTTATTGTAGGCGTGCTGATGATCTTGTATGTGACCTTCGGCGGCATGCTTGCCACCACATGGGTGCAGATCATCAAAGCCGTGCTATTGCTGACTGGTGCCTCACTGATTGCTTTGCTGGTGCTGATGCATTTCGAATTCAGCTTCAACGACATGTTCGTCGCGGCCACGGAGGTGCATGCCAAAGGCATTGATATTATGGCGCCAGGTGGCTTACTGTCCGATCCTGTCTCCGCAATATCACTTGGACTGGCCTTAATGTTTGGTACAGCAGGTCTGCCACACATCCTTATGCGTTTCTTTACCGTGCGCGATGCGGTGCAGGCACGCCGTTCGGTGGTATTCGCCACAGGATTCATCGGCTATTTCTACATTCTGACCTTTATTATTGGCTTTGGTGCAATTGTCCTGATCGGCACTAATCCGCAATATCTGGAGGCAGATGGCACGTTGATTGGTAACAACAACATGGCTGCGGTGCATTTGGCACATGCCGTGGGCGGCGATATTCTGCTGGGCTTCATCTCAGCCGTAGCATTTGCCACCATTCTCGCAGTTGTTGCTGGCCTCACGCTTGCGGGCGCATCGGCTATTTCGCACGATCTCTATGCCAACGTGATTATGGGCGGAAAGCATGATGAAGCCAAAGAAATGCGTGTGTCTAAGATAGCCACCATTGCATTGGGCGTCGTTGCCATCTTCCTCGGCATTTTGTTTGAGGAGCAAAACATCGCCTTCATGGTGGGGCTGGCCTTTGCCGTTGCTGCAAGTGCCAATTTCCCGATTTTGGCATTGTCGATGTATTGGAGCAAACTCACCACACGCGGTGCATTGTTAGGCGGCTCAGCCGGCCTGCTCACAGCCGTGGTGCTGGTGGTGCTCAGCCCTGTCGTATGGGTAGATGTGCTACATAACGACGCGGCTATCTTCCCGTATAAATACCCGGCCATCTTCTCGATGCCGGTAGCCTTTATCGGGATTTGGCTGTTCTCTATTCTCGACCGTTCGCCACAAGCGGCGATCGACCGCGAGAAGTTTGAGGCACAGCATATCCGTTCTCAAACCGGTATTGGTATAAACCAGGCCGTAGATCACTAAACACACGAAAGGCTGTCTGAGGAAACTCAGGCAGCCTTTTTTGTCAGGGACATTTTTTCACATATTCATCTCGTATAGGAGGGTTTCATGAAACGCTTACATTTATTCTCGCTATGCTGCCTTACCAGTACAGTGCTCTGCACCAGCACGGCATTCGCAGCGCCAACCACCGATGCCGAAATTCAGGCACTTAAAGCGCAATTGCGTGCTGTGACCGAACGGCTCGCCACTATTGAACAAGAGCGTGCGCATGAGCGTATGCAGGTAAAAGAGCTGCAACGCGAGCTAAAGCAGCAAGCCGCACAAACCAAGAAGCCACTCGCCACCCAAACCGCAAGTGCCAATGGCGATACAGTGACCAGTGGCGCAATGCCAAACTCTTTCAAACTGCCTGGCACTGACACCTCGATTAAGCTGGGCGGCTTTGTAAAGCTGGATGCTATTACCGATGTGAATAAAGGCTATGGCGGCCAGTTTGCCAATTTTGCCACCATCCCGCTCGATGGCTCGGCACAGGACAATCAGGATGGCGAGTTCAATGCGCATGCCCGCAGCACACGCGTGAATCTTACCACCCTCACCCCGACAGAAGTGGGTAATTTAAAAACCTTTGTGGAGTTTGACTTCTTTGGTGCTGACCGTGGCAACCCCAATACCACCAACGGCTACGAGATGAGACTGCGCCATGCCTATGGTGAAGTGGGTAACGTGCTTGCAGGGCAAACCTGGTCGAACTTCCTCGATCTGGCCGCCTATCCCGAGTCACTCGACTTTATCGGACCAGCAGGTCTGACCTTCGTACGTCAGGCGCAATTGCGTTATACCGATTCGATCGATGACAATTGGAGCTATGCAGTGGCATTGGAAAGCCCGCATACAGGCTTCACAGCCACAAGTGGACTGGAAGCGGATCTGAGTCAAGTGCCTGATCTGACCGGCCGCTTGGTCTATAAGGATGATTTTTGGCATCTCGCATTCCGTGGGCTCGCACGCCAGCTTAATGCGACCAATACCGCCACCGGTGTAGAAGATGAAGCCTTCGGTTGGGGCCTGGGTCTTTCTGGGCGCATCAACACCTTCGGCAAGGACAATGTGGCCTTTCAGGGTGTGTATGGTGATGGCTTAGGCCACTATCTGCTGGAAGTGGCAGTTGGCCGCAACGGCAACACATATGTTAACAATGAGCTGGAGCCGCAAGTAGCCTATGGTGGCTATGTATCCTACCAGCACCATTGGAGCGAGGATTGGCGCACCAATATCATGGGCGGTTATACCGGTATCGATAACGATATCAGCCGCACGGGTTTAGGTGTGAACAAAGAGATCATGTCAGGCCATGTCAACCTGATCTGGAATCCTACACCTAACTATAAAGTGGGGCTGGAATATATGCACGGCTATCGTGAGCTGGAAAGCGGCGCCGAAGGCGATCTGGATCGCGTGCAGGCATCCTTCGTGTATAACTTCTAACGGATAAGAAAAAGCTGCACCCGGATATCCGGGTGCAGCCCAACGAGAGATTAAAGCGTAGTAGTATAAAAGAGCTTGGGGTTAGAAGCGGTACGCTACACCCACACCGAAGATCCATGGATCCAGGTCTACGTCAGCACGTACAGCACCACCATTCAGTTTTGCATCCACATTGTGGTATACTTTCTTCACGTCGGCGTTCAGCGCCCAGTGCTCGTCCAGACCATAGTCCACACCCGCTTGCAGGGCATAGCCAAAGCCATTTTCATAATCGATGTCGTTTACATCACCTGATTCTTCGTTAAAGAACATGATGTAGTTCACACCTGCACCCACGTAAGGGCGGATTTCGCCGTGCGGGTTGAAGTGATATTGCAGGGTCAAGGTGGGTGGCAGCAGCCATACATCACCAAAATTCAGATTACCCAGCGCGGTATTGTCCGCACCCATTTCGTGCGGCGATACTGCGGCAATCAACTCTGCGGCTACATTGTCGGTGAAGAAATAGGTGAAGTCGACTTCTGGCACCACCTGATTCTCAGCGGACACATTACCACCAATTGTGGTCGAGCTGTTCTCGTCTGCATCCGGCACGACGTTGATCGCACGTGCACGAATCATAAAGCGTTCCTTTGCGTCCCACGCCTTACCGTCAACCGAAGTACCGGTACCCGCGTGCGCCACACCATATAAAGCGCTAGTAGCAATTAATGCTGCAATAGCAATAGACGTTTTCATGGTTATCTCCTGTTTATGAATGTCGTTATATTGGCTTTTACCACCAGTTAGCACGGGGGGATTTGACTTACATCAATTTTGTGGCGGATTTTCGTCGTCATCCAGCAATATACGGTGAGCCGCGCCCTCAAGATCGTCATACTGGCCTGATTTCACCGTCCAGAAAAAGGCGACAAGCCCTACTATGCCTAGCACCAGCGCAATCGGAATAAGGAAAAGCAACACGTCCATTTTATTGCTCCCATGCATGTTTCAGGTTGATACGAAATGAATTGCAAATCACGACCAATGACGAGGAGGACATCGCAATCGCTGCCACAAGTGGGGTAACGTATCCCATAACGGCCAATGGGATAGCACAGCAATTATACAGCACTGCCAGTGCAAAATTTTGTTTGACCAATCGTGTGCTGTAGCACGCCATGCGCCATGCCCATTGCACAGCAGCCAATTGCTCGCCCTGAAACACCATATCGGCCGTATTTTGCGAAATATCCATGCCGGTAGCCGGTGCAATCGAAATATCAGACGCTGCCAAAGCAGGCGCGTCATTCAAGCCATCGCCCACCATAAGCACTTTATGGCCTTCCGCTTTCAGGCGCTCAATCAATTTGGCTTTATCCGCAGGCAAACATTCTCCCTGATAATGCGCGACATGCAGTGTGTGTGCCGTTGCCTCGGCCACGCGTTGCCTGTCACCTGAGACTAAATGCACCTGCATGCCCGCCTGCTCGAAATTGCGCAACGTGTCTGCCGCATCTTCACGCAACGCATCAGCAAATGCAAAACGCTGCGGAGGGGTAGCCTCAACCCGCAGCCATAATTCCTGCCACTCATCCTGCGGCGCATCGTCGCTACCGCACCAGCTGCGCCGCCCTAACTGGACGTGCTCACCCTCTATCACACCTCTGATACCTTTGCCTGCCACTTCTTCCACTTGGCTGGCGGGCAATAAATCACCGCTGTAACTAGCGCACAGGCTTTGTGCCAGAGGGTGCTTGCTATGCACGGCAAGACTGGCCGCAAAGCGCAACGCAGATGGCGCATCAGGTGCCTGCACAAGGCTCGGACGGCCTTCGGTGAGCGTACCTGTTTTGTCAAATAGCACTGCATTTACCTGCGCCAACCGTTCCAGCGCATCGCCTGATTTCACCAATATGCCCCGTTTGAGCAGCCAGCTGGTGGCCAGCACCTGCACCACAGGCACCGCCAGCCCCAATGCGCAAGGGCATGTGATAATGAGCGTGGTGATGGCGATCAACAACGCATCCTGCCATAGCATGCCGCCAAACGCATACCACCCAACAAAGGCTGCTGCAGCCAATGAATGCACGACAGGCGTGTACAAGCGTGCCGCTTTATCCGCCATACGCACATAGCTTGCGCGCCCTTGCTCTGCCTGCTCCATCAGACGCACAATGTCGGCCAGCAAACTGTCTTCGCTTGGCTTGGCCACACGGCACACCAGCGGCGCCACCATGTTGATTGTGCCGCCATAAACCATGTCGCCTTCTTTGACCATGCGAGGTACGGTTTCACCGGTCACCAGACTGGTGTCGATCTCGCTTTGGCCGGATATCACCTCGGCATCTGTGGGGATTTTTTCACCTACCGCAACGCGCACCTGCATATCTTCACGCAGCTCGCTGATAGGAATGGAATGTGCGCCCCCCTCTTTTATGACAGTGGCAACCCCATGCATCATGCTTAGCAAATTTTCCGCATTTTGACGCGCTTTGCCACGCGCCCGGGCATCCAGCCAGCGCCCCACCAGCAAGAAAAACAACAACATCACCGCCGAATCAAAATAGGCGTGTTCGCCGTGATTGAAGGTTTCGAACAGGCTCATGCCAGAAGCCAGAATAAGCGCAAGCGATATCGGCACATCCATGTTGGTGCGGCCATGTTTGAGCACGGCCAGCGCCGAAGAGAAAAATGGCCGCCCCGCATATAGGATAGTAGGCAACGCAATCATGGCAGAAATGAGATGAAACAGATCGCGCGTGGCAATCCCCATCACCGCTTGCTGGCTGCTCCATAATGTAACCG
>PBPD01000120.1 GCA_002725445.1 Rickettsiales bacterium | reverse complement strand
GTAGCGTGGTTTTTTGCAGGTGTTTGCATCATCAAGGTAGGGTGCAACAATCCCGATACGCTGACGGTTAAGGCTATGATTGTAAGCATTGAGCATCGTGGCAACCATGTCTTTGGTGGCCAGTGAGTCATGATCCAACAACAACACCCAGCCAAAGCCAAGATTTCGTGCGTGATCGATGCCAACATTCTGGGCTTTAGCCAGATTATTTTCATCATTATGTATGATTTCAAGCGTGCCGGGGTAGGTGTCACTCAAGTCTTTTAAAACGCTCAACGTGTCGTCTGTCGAGCCATTATCGACAACCACCACATGCCCCACCTGCTGGCGAACCGCCTCAAAATTAGGAATAAAAGCCTCGCCAATATTGTACGTCACCACCACGGCGCATACATGCTTGATCTCGGCTGGGGCCTTAGATTTCATCTCGAAAAACTCTCGCAAACTATCCTAATTATCCGTTAGTCTGGGTTTTTAGCACAATATCTTGATTCTTTGCTAGATTTATTTCATTTTCTGGTTATAATCGCGCGCTCTTTGATGAGATAGAATAATAAAGACATTGGATATTAAGAGGTTTAGAAATGGCTGTACCTAAGCGAAAAACAACGCCCTCAAAACGCGGTATGCGTCGGGCGCACAAAAAAGTGGCCAAAGTTAACGCTGTGGAAAATGCGACCACCGGCGAGTTCCATCGCCCACACCACGTGTCGCCTGATGGCTACTATAATGGCCGTCAAGTTACCACCGAAACCGTAAACCACTAAGGAGAGCCATCTTGGCTTTACCACTTCCATTAGCCATTGATGCTATGGGAGGCGATAACGCGCCTAAGGCGATTATCAACGGTGCACGGTTAGTGCTGAAAGACTTTCCGGATTTACGCTTCGTCTTTTATGGAGATGAAGCGCGTATTCGTCCGCTTGTAAACAAGCACCGGAAATTGCGAGCCGCTAGCGAAATTGTGCATACCGATCATGCCATCTCCATGCACGAAAAAGTATCGATTGCGCTTCGGAAAGGGCGCAAGTCGAGTATGCGGCTTGCCATTAATTCGGTAACGGAAAAGAAAACATGCGGCGTTGTATCTGCGGGCAATACGGGCGCCTTGATGGCCACCGCTAAAGTGGTCTTCAAAACCCTCAAAGGCATTGAACGCCCCGCCTTTGCTGCCTTCATTCCCGCGCGCAAACGCCGCAGCGTCATGCTGGATATGGGTGCAAATGTAGACTGTAACGCCAATCATTTGCTGCAATTCGTGATTATGGGCGATGCTTACGCCCGTGTGGTGCTCAAGCTGGATCAGCCTAAAATTGGCCTATTGAATGTTGGCTCCGAGGACATGAAGGGGCATACGGAAGTGCAAACCGCACATCAAATCTTGCGTGAACGCGAAGACAGCAATCTATACTATGCGGGATTTGTGGAAGGCACGGACATTCTGGAAGGCACTGTAGATGTTGTGGTGACAGATGGTTTCACAGGCAATATTGCACTAAAGACCGCTGAAGGTACTGCACGCTTGCTCTATTCTTCCATTAAAGACGCGCTTAAAAGCTCGCTACTGGCAAAAATCGGCCTCTTGCTTGCCAAGCCTGCGCTTTCCAAAGCCCTGCGCAAATTTGATCCGCGCGAACATAACGGCGCTATTTTGCTGGGCCTGAATGGCATTGCAGTCAAGAGCCACGGCGGAGCAGATGCAAAGAGCTTTGCCAGCGCCATTAAGCTTGCAGTTAACCTGATTGAGCAGGACATCAACAATAAAATCATTGAAGAACTTTCTCAAACTGCTATCACAGGGCCACTGGCTAATCCGATTCATTATGAAGAGCCAGTTGTGGCAACCAAAACTGTAAATTAATCCGTATGACATCTTCTGTAGTTACTGGCTGCGCAGCCTATTTGCCTGAGCGCATTATGCCCAACAGCGAATTGGAAGCGATGGTGGAAACCAGTGACGCCTGGATTCGCGAACGCACAGGCATTACGCAACGCCATATTGCCGCCGAAGGTGAAACCACCAGCGACATGGCAACGCAGGCAGCCAAGCGCGCCCTTGAAAAAGCGGGTGTGAGCGCGGATGAGATTGACACTATTATCGTAGCAACCAGCACACCCGATAAAACCATGCCATCAACGGCCACTCTAGTGCAGCAAAAACTAGGTAATCATGGTGCCGCCGCGTTTGATGTTGCCGCCGCATGTAGCGGGTTTGTATATGGCATGAGCATTGCACACGGACTGATTGCCAGCGCTCAAAGCAAAAAGCTACTTGTCATCGGCGCTGAAACCATGAGCCGGATTATCGACTGGGAAGATCGCGGCACGTGCATTCTGTTTGGTGACGGGGCAGGCGCTGTGGTGGTGGAAGCGCAAGACAACACGGATCGTGGCGTGCAGTATTGCCGTATGCAGGCAGATGGCGCACATGCAGACATTTTGAATACGACTGGCGGCGTGTCCAGCACCCAGGACGCGGGTACACTTTTCATGTCGGGGCGTGAAGTATTCCGTCACGGTGTAGAGAAAATGGCCAATGCGGTTATCACTGGTGCAGAGCAGGCGGGTATTGCATTGGAAGACATCGACTATGTGGTGCCGCATCAGGCCAATATACGCATCATCAACTCGATCGCACAAAAACTTGGCCTGCGCGAAGATCAGGGCATTGTGACCGTAGACAAACATGCCAACACCTCGGCGGCTTCTATTCCTCTTGCGCTGGCACATGCATGTGACGAAGGCCTCATAAAACAAGGAAAAATTCTGGCAATGCCCGCTTTAGGGGCTGGACTTACCTGGGGCTGTTGTATTATAAAGTGGTGACCCAACGGGCACTAAGCGTATTAACCCTAAGAAAAATAAATAGGAACGTAATGACAAAAACACTCACACGCGCCGACCTCAGTAACGCAGTATACCGTGAAATTGGCTTGTCCCTGTCTGAATCCACAGATCTGGTAGACGCCGTAATCGAAGAAATCTCAGACGCGCTGGAACAAGGTGAAACCGTGAAGCTCTCTTCATTTGGCACCTTTAAGCTGCGTCACAAAAAAGAACGTATTGGCCGCAACCCTAAAACTGGCGTGGAAGTGCCTATTAGCCCGCGCACTGTGTTGTCGTTTAATGCATCCAACATCCTTAAGGACAAAGTAAACGGTTCTTTGGGCGATTAATAAAGCGGTTGCAGCTTTGCTGCATAGCCGCTAACCTGAGGTCGTTATGATAAGACCTGATGTGGCAAACGTAGCTGGAGACGGCAAGCAAACCGAAGATACCAGCACCAAAGCCCCCGCCAACGACAAGAGCGTAGCGGGCAACACTGCCAAAGCACCTGCAAAATCGGCTAAAGCCCTGCGCACTATTAGCGAAGCGGCTGACCTTTTGGATGTGCCGCAGCATGTGCTGCGTTTTTGGGAAACCAAGTTTGCTCAAATCAAGCCGATGAAACGCAATGGCGGGCGCCGCTATTATCGTCCGGACGATATTGAAGTTTTGCTGGAAATTAAAAACCTGCTTTACCGTCAGGGCTATACAATCAAAGGCGCGAAGAAAGCGCTGGATGATAAGGGTGCAGGCAAGCCAGTGAGCACGCCCCAAACAGCGCCAGCCAAAACAGCTCCTGCAACCGAAAAAAAGATTACGGTTAAGGCGATCAAAAAAGAGCTGCAGTCCATACGCGACCTATTGCAATCCACTTCAAGTTAGACTAGAGAAATAGCCGTCGGGGCGTGGCGCAGCCTGGTTAGCGCGTCCGTCTGGGGGACGGGAGGTCGCTGGTTCGAATCCAGTCGCCCCGACCATTTTATTTCCTTTCTCTGCTAGCGAATAGCGCTGGATTTAGCCAGCCTATTATACTATAAGTTGTATATGACTCCTGAATTGCTAGCAGAAAATGACTCAGTTTCCACAGGCCTTAAAGCACTAAATGGCCACACCAGTCTTGCTGCCCATACCTGCCCGCATCTTTCCATTGCTTTGCTCGACTATATTTCGGATAAATTACCGGATATTGCGGACTACGTTGAACGCAACGCAATCGATATTGTACAGCAATTCAAGATGTTGGCGGAAGACACCACCAACCAAAGCAAAAACCTTGGCGATTTTATTTCTGCCGCTCGCACCATATATCTCGACGGTGAAGAAGTGCCCTTCGATAAATCTGTCGAGGTGCTGTACGAACCACTAGCCGGTGCAATTGATAAAATCCTCCAAGTATCCAAGCTGGCTATGTCCATGGTTATGACGGTGTCAAATGCCGCCGATAACGTGGAGCGTATTGAAGGGTTTATTGAGCAGGTGCAGAAGCTGACTAAACAAACCAACATGCTGGCGCTGAATACCCAAATAGAGGCATCCAGAGCAGGTGAGGCGGGCCGTAGTTTTCGTGTGATTGCTAGTGAGGTGAAAGTTCTATCCACTGAAATCAAAGACCTTTCCGAAGAGATGCAAATGGAGATTGGTAAAGTATCCGGCCTTATCAAAGAAGCATCTAACACCGTAGAGAATCTCGCCAACTATGACATGACCGAGAATCTGGAGCTAAAAGAGCGTGTGGACGAATTGATCGAGTCTGTTATGAAGCAGAATTCGCAATATTCCGAATTGCTTGAACAGTCTATGAGTGCCTCTGATCGCACGGCTAACAGCATTAATGGTCTTGTGGTAGGCATTCAGTTTCAGGATCGCACCAGCCAAATGCTGGGTGATTTAAGCGCTTTACTGCAGGATATTCGCGGCTATATGGCGCAGGCCGCACAAGACTCGCCGAGCACGCTGGATGAAGGCACACTGGCCGCCGTGTTAAATGAAATCAAACTATCTGAAGTGCGCCATGATGTGATTGAGCAATTGCATGCTAAAGGTCTGGTCGCAGAAAGCTCACCCACATGGCAAGAGCATAACGCCCACAAAAGCAATTTTGTCAGCGCACTCTCAGCCGATGCTGCTAGCACTGACGATGATGATGACATCGAACTTTTCTGATTACGTCTTAAGCCCTAGCGGAGCGCTTCCTGGCCTGTACTGCGCTTTTGTTGCGCCATTTGCGCCCATTGCCCTTCATCTGCAGTGAGTGATTGCTTGGTCGGGTGATCCAGCCCCAGCCCCTGCTGCATCTTGGCCATCATTGCTTGCTGCAACTGTTCCTGTGACAGCGCATCACCGCTGATGTGGTTGCTTAAAGCCTCGTAAAGCTTTAGCGCATTGTCCCCCGCTGCGGTGCCCGGGATCACCATTGTTAAATCTGCAACATCTGCCGCCAGTTGCTTCATATTTCCGCCATTAGGTGCATGCTCATGCTCTGAATCTTGCTTGATATAATAATCAAGGGATTCAGTCACCTCTTCCCTGGTGGCCAGGACTCCGTCCATCTGCGTTATTGTATCGACTAATGTTTCTTTTAACCCTGCCTGATGTTCAGCAGGCACATGCTGTGTGATCCGGTGCGCGGCTTCCGCAAGGCTTTCCAGTTTGTCATGCGCCACAGCGCGCGTCTTCAGGCGAATATGGCGCACCAGTCCTTTTTTCCGCTCTTCAACGGATGGCAGCTCACTCGCTTTGCTTTTATCTTTCAGCTCATCGACTTCCATAGCATAGCTTTTTTCAGCCAGATAATCTGCGATTTGCTCTACATGCGCATCCAGCATTTTTTCGCCATACACCACTGGCATAGACTGCAGGTATTGACCAACCATCTCGCCCAGCGCATCGTAATCAATATTACCCGCCTTACCGTAATG
>PBPD01000119.1 GCA_002725445.1 Rickettsiales bacterium | reverse complement strand
CACGGCGCCTCCAGCACCTCGCCATTGCCAAAGCGCAGCACATAATTCGCGCGCACACCGCCCAGCGCATAGCTGCGCAGCAACGCCTCTGCCGCTTCATTGGCAAACAGCCCATCGCCTTCCACACGCACATGGCGCTGGCCGCCCACCGCGTGCAGCTTGCGCCAGGGGCCACTGCCTGCATGACTGGCATCATGTGGTTCCAGCCGCACATCCAACGCGCTCACCTGCAAACTGCCAATCGTACTAAACCCTTCCACAGGCGCATTGCCATCGCCCACCTGCAATTGCAGCTTTCTCCCGTCCTGCACACTCATCGCCCGCCTCCTCAGCTTTCTGCCTGCACCAGCAGCCGAAACTGCATGCGCCCATGATAGGTCAGCCCGTCGCGTTCCAGCTCCAGATCCGAGCCATCAAACCGCATAAAGATCAGGCTGAACCCGCTCAGCACCAGCTCGGCCTCGTGCAGCAATGCATAGACCTGCTCCATAATCTCCATACATTCCTTACGCCCGCCTTCGCGGCTAAACACATGCACCAGCGCGCTCACTTCCTGCCCGCTATGGCTCACCGTTTGCCAGTGTTGCGCCTCGGCTTCGCCCAGCACCACATACGGAAATTGCGTCCCCTCACGCACCCGGTCAAACACCCCGCTCACCAACGCGCCCAAACTTACATCACCGTTCAGCTCAGCATAAATCGCCTTTTGCACTTCCAGCACACTCAACCCGCTCATACCGCGCCTCCTTCCTCTGCCAGCACTTCCAGCATGCGGTCGGCTTCATTCACGTTCAGCACCGCCCGAATGTTAAACACCCGCCCGCCATGCACCACGCGCATGCTCGCATCCAGATTCGCGCGCCAACGCAGCACAATGCGGTGACTAATCTGCGATTCCAGCTGAAACTGCGCCAATGCTTCACGCCCTCGCAGCGGGCTAATCTCGGCCCATGCCTCGGCCAGCAATTGCCAGTTACGCACCGTGCCGCCCATGCCATCGCTCACTTCCACGGGCGTTTCAATTCGCACGCGGCGGCGCAGGCGGCTGGCTAATGCACGCCCGTCGCCATTGCTATAATTGCGGCGGCTCATACCCGCACCTCGCGATACGGCGCATATAACCGCTCGGCCGCGCGTGGCACATCTGTTGCCGCCTCACGCGCGTCAAACATCGCCGCCACATGGTGCAACAGGCCTTGCCGTATGGCGGCTGGCACATCTGCCGCCGCATCGCCATAACCGGCCACATAATCAATCTCCACACGGTGGCCGCTCACCTGCTGGTCAAACACCAGCTGCGTATTAGCCGCATTCACATGATACGCCGCTGCATTCACCGTGCTTGCCTGCCCTGCTGCATCCAACACACGCACCGCACTCACGCGCTGCACCGGGCTATAAGGCAGCGCCACGCACACAGGCGCATACCCATCAAACGCCAATTGCCAATGCTGGCTCACAAGCGCCACGCGCAAATGCGCTTCAGCCGCCTCACGTGCAGCGGCAATCATGCGCGCAATCACGGCGTCTTCGCCGGTGCCGTCCACGCGCAAAAACAATTTGGTTTCCTCCACGCTCAGCGGTTCGCTGGCAGGTGGGCTCAGGCGCACCAATCGGCGCGGCGGATAATGCTGCATCATCTCGTATCCTTCTGTTAATGGGGGTTCAACGGGTCGCTCGGCAAGGCCGGCAGCCACACAATAATTCACCAGCGGGCGCGGCAGGTCATAGCACCGCCCACGCTGCAACAGGCGCAATCTTCCCTGCAGCATGGCCGTGCGTGTTGCACGCATACGCACCCACATACGCCACCTGTGTCGTTAAAGATAAATCGTGATAAAGGAGTTATTTCTTCAGTGAAGCACGCGCACCAAGCGCCGCCGAGACACCAAACGCTACCGTGTTCGGCACTTCCACCACTGTCACATAGGTGGCATATTTCTGGGCTGCTTCATCATCCATAAATTTCGAGAATATGCCTTTGAACATACCCTGCAATGCATTGGTAACAGGCCGCATCATACTGCTCGACATCACCGCCACACCACCAATCTGAATACCGCGATCCACCAGCATTGTCACCGTATTCTCTTTGTTGGTTACACCGGTCTCCCAGCCTGCATGCATGCGTTTTTGCAGCTGCTCTTGTCCAATCCAGCCACCCGACCACATCAGGCTCAAATCCAGCACACTGTCGGCATAATCATAGGCGCGTTCGCCCACCGGCTTGGCTTTACGTTCCTTCGCTTGCTCTTTGGTTTCGGCGCCGCCCATCACATCGGCCACACCATCAAAGAACTCAATATTCGGTTCCACAATATGATGCGCGAAAGACTGCTTCACCACATGGTACGGCTTTTTCAGCACATTATCAGCCACCGCCAGGCCACCAAAGGCCAGACCAATACCCGCCAGCTCGCCTGCTCCGCGAACCCCGATATTCTTTGCGACTAATTTGGTCTTACGACCCATTGCTTCAACTCCTCATGCGGTACATATAAAATCTCGCATTTTCAGTGTAGCAAAAGGTCTGTCAAAATTGTGTGACAGTTCAATGAAATTATAGAGTGAAATTTATTGAAAAACAGCCGCTTAGACTATTCTTCTTTGGTGGCTTCCTTCAGCAGATCCGACGTAATCGTATTCACCTGCCCCACACCCGGAATATCCACCATGCCTTCATGGTTGAAGCCATATTCGGTTTCCATTTTCTGGCGCACTTCTGCACTCGGATCACCCACGCCCGATTCTACCACCACGCCATAATCCTCAGGATAGAACGTGCCAGTCTGTTGGGCTTTCATAAATTCTTCCAGCTTATCAGCACGCACCGCCACATAGGCAAAAATACGTTCGCCGTCGGGGCTTTCACCACGCACCAGCAGCACACATACGGTCTTTTCTGCCAGTATCTTTTCTGAACGTGAAAGTTCTGTCACGCAAGCTCTCCGCTAAGTTTATGCGAAATAAGTGTACTTCAGCATTGAACACGCGTCAAGCCAGCGCGCAGGCACGCGCGCATTCACCCCACATTTATGGCGATTCCGCCTCGATTGTGGCAAAAAATCCGCGCAAACGGCACAACGCACCGTCTGCGCGGTTCATCCAAGTGGCTAATCGGCTATCACGTCACTGCCAAACCTTTAAGCACCGTCGCTCAGTTTCAGCAGTTTCACGGCTTCGGTGTTAATCACTTCGCCGCCCACACGCTTGGTGGTGTAGAATTTCACAAACGGCTTATCGGTGAACGGATCACGCAGCACACGAATGCCGGTACGGTCCACAATCTGATACGTACGCTTAAAGTCACCTACCGCCACCGACAGGCTGTCGGTTGTAGGCACCGGCATGTCAGCTGCGGCGCGCACAGGCACACCCATCAGCGTATCAGGCGTGCCGCTTGCCAGACCCGGCTGCCACAAATACTGATCCGTCGTGCTTTCCTTCAGCAGACGCACCGCCTGAATGCTCGCACGGTTCATCACAAAGGTGGCATTTTTCGCATACTCATCCTTCAGCGCATAATACAGCTTCACCAGCCCGTCAGCGCTCACCACGCCATTCGTACCCGAATCAATCTGTTCAATCTCGCCGCTGGCGGTGCCCGCCGCATAGCTCAAAATACCTTTCGGTGCGCTGGTGCCATTGCCGCTCACAAAAGCAGCAGCTTCCAGTGCGGCAAATTTCTCGCCCACACGTTCTGCCAGCCATGCCTCAATATCAATCGACGCATCATCAATCAGCTTTTGCGTTGCTTTCGGCTGGGCATACATCTCAAACGTGCTGATCGTATGTTTGCCAATTTGGGCGGTCGTCGTATCGCTACGCGTTGCGCTCTCACCCACCCATGCCGCCGCAGGCAGCTCGTTATCTTCCACCACATCCAGCGCATCGGTCGAAATCGTGGTCACACTGGCCAGCTCGCGCAGGGGCGAAATTTCGTTGATAATCTGCGCCACACGCTCGCTCATCGCCGGTGTCACCAGATAGCCACCATCTTCGCCGCTACCACCGCCCACGCTCAGCGCTTTGGTGTGCAGCCCTTCCAGGCCAGCATCCATGCCTTTGCGCAAATAGCTGCAAAATGCCTGCTTATACTCACCCTCATACGCAATCTGCTTTGCCTCGGTCACACCGCCAACAGCAGGGCGGTTTGCAGCCACTTCCAGCGTGTCCATACGGCGTTTGTGATGGTCCAGCGCATGGGTGATTTTTTGCAAATGCTCCTGATAAAGCGGGTCGGCATTACCCTTGCGCTCAATCTCGTTTAAGCGGGCGTCATTCACCTGCTTAAACTGCTCCCACGCCTGCCCCAACGCGTTCACACGTTCGGTGATTTCATTCATCGACATAGATACCTCATAATTTTTGAGTTAAAAAAAGGAAAATGGCACTTTCTGGGGATAACCATAGGAAAATCATGGTTAAGCAATTAGTTAAAACAGTTGCACCCTGTTAATAAATTTTTCGATTGTGTTAACAAATCGTTAATGTTATACCCATGCTCGTTAACGCACAGCAGATACCCAGACAAACCTATTGCATGTGCGTAACGAACCGTTAGAATCATCGTTTACGAGAAAGCAAGCCGCTTCTCAAAAGCGGTATGACTTAAAGAGGTGCAAGTGCAAATGGATCTACCCCCACCGCGTTTCCGCTATCTGTCGGACGCTGACTTCCGCGATTTGAAGGAACATGTGACCCATCTGGTCAATCGTGCTTTCTACAATCTCCACGGCGTATCATTCCCCACCACGGACACACAATGGTACGACACCATCATGAACGCCGCGCTCGACGCTGCAATGGACCCTAAATCACGTGGTCTGAGCGACAAGCAGATGCTGCATCTGTTTCAGGACATCATCGCCGTGTCCGAGGAGCATCATCGCCGCGCGCAAGAGCATATGTCCAAAGCCACCAACGGTGTATACTTACGCACTATGGCGCTGGAAAATATGCTAAAAACACAGCAGCAGGAACAAGCCAAACTGCCCGCACAGCCGGGTCGTCAGGTGGCACGCCCTCTCATCGAGGATCACAAAAGCGTGCGCAATGCTGCCATTGCATCGCTCGCACAGGCCAGCTAAGCAATCATTCCCTCATTCCCTAACCGCATGCATGCGCGTGTGCGCTAATCATTAGCCCGCGCGCAATTGCATCATAGCTTTATCCAGCGCGGTGGCCAGCTCCATCACAGCGCCGCGTTGCAGCTCGCTTTGCCAGTCCGCCTCTTCCGTATGGCTGCAAGCTGGCTGTGCATCTCGGCCCTTCACCACGCTAATCTGCGCCGCTTCATTGGCGGGAAACGTCACCAGACTCACCTCCCACAATTCCACCGCTTTCAAATAGCGCACGCCGCTATCGGGGTCATAACTATAACGCGTCGGCGAATAGCCAATGCTCAACCCCTTCACCACGCCTTCTTTCAGCAGACTATAGGCTTCACGCGCCCGCGCCACTTCCATCAGCAGCTGCCCTTCCACATACAGGCCGCGCGCATCTTCAAACAGGCGGCGAATCATCCCCACCGGTTCGGCCATATTATGCTGCCACAGCAATTTCACCTGCTCGGCACCTTTGGCCACGGCACTCGCAAACGCGCCTTTTTCCATCACATCGCGCTGGCTATCCACCACATCAAACACGCTGGCATAGCCGGCAAACCGCCCGTCTTCATCCAGCTGTTTCAGCTGCCAATACACATCCAACTGCTTTTGCTGATACATACTCTTACTCACCTTCCGCTCTTTCAGCATCGCCCTATCCTCTTCTGTTTTGTGACAATTCGGTGATAAATCCCTGGCCTCTCTTGCCAATTCAGTCAGTTTTGCTACATCTGGCTACGCACACGGGAAACTATATTATGGCTCACGATCCAACCGATCCACCATCGCCAGCGGCGCTACGCGCACGCATGGCACATATCGCGCCGGCCACATGGAATGCGCCAGTGTTTCAGGCCGCCCTCCACGACGATCGCGGCCATCTTCAGCCCCCTGTCGAGCTGCTCAATCGCGGCAATTTATTCACCAACCAGCCCGAACTTCACCACCTTAATGCGGGCGATCCACGCGCCTATAAAAGCTTTCACCCGGCGCAGCTACAACATAGCGACATGCGCGGCCAAACCCTGCCTGCACACAGCGGCTACGCCGATCTCGGCATGAGCGATTCCAATTTCACTGGCGCGCGCCTGCCACAGCTTTACCTCAAAAAAGCCAACCTGCGTGACAGCCTGTTTGTCGGTGCGCAAGCGCCCGACCTGCTCGGCGATTACCTCTATCTCGAAGGCAGCGACTTCGCCCTCAGCAACTGGGAGAACAGCCGTTTCTACCGCGGCTTATTTGACCGCGCCAACTTCTCCAGCGCGCATTTCCAACATGCACAATTCACACGTTGCAGCCTGCGCGAGGTCAATCTGCAAGGCGCTAATTTCACACGGGCACGTTTCAACTATGTTGATTTCACCCATTGCACCCACTGGCGCGAGGCCGACTTCACCCAGGCGCTATTCAATCAATGCATCCTGCCTGCCGACATGCAGGCCGAGCTTGCCGCCCGCGGGCAGATTCATATTGCGCCCGACACACAGCTCAGCGAAACGGATGAACACACCCCGCCGCCGCCCATTCCCAGCCGCGATCAGGTGCGCGATGCGATCGAGCGTGGCGATGTCACCGCCGCCCCATGGGCATTTCGCACCCGTCAGCGCAGCACCGACCCAAAGGGGCGCGGCTAGCGCCTCTAGCGCATTCTAATACATTCTACATACAATGAAAAAAGTTTTATAAGCTCTCGAGTAGTCGTTCTTCGTAAATATGATCCTCACTCCTTAACCCTTTGTTTCCATACAGATATAAGATCACCAAAAATTTTAGAATTAAAATATAATAATCATTCACATTTCCTTTTCTATGATTTTAAACTTAAACTTCAACTTAGAATTAGAACTCTTTCATCCATTCATTATAAAAATGAGTTTGCAAAAGATGCATGGAATTTAACTCCT
>PBPD01000118.1 GCA_002725445.1 Rickettsiales bacterium | reverse complement strand
CTTGGGAATAAAACTGCCAATGTCATTCAGCACCAGCTTGCTGATGCGCCCCGGATGCAGTGCGGCGACCATCATGCCAATAATACCTCCCATAGATGTGCCTACCCATTTCACCTGCTCCAGCTGCAGGTGTTCCAACAGGCTCAGGCAATCCATCATATAGGCCATGTAATTATAATTCTGCCAGTCTTGCAGCCATTCGCTCGTGCCGCGGCCTGCCATATCCACAGCGATCACGCGGTGGGTGGCAGCCATCTCACGTGCCAGAAAATCAAAGTCGCGCGCGTTGCGCGTTAGCCCATGCACGCAGATAACTACGGGGGCGTCTTGGTCGCCCCACTCGTAATAGGCAATACGGTGTGTGCCTTCTCCC
This sequence comes from Rickettsiales bacterium, assembly GCA_002725445.1. Classification (GTDB taxonomy): domain Bacteria; phylum Pseudomonadota; class Alphaproteobacteria; order Rickettsiales; family UBA3002. The sequence continues at coordinate 10,306 of PBPD01000118.1, read as the reverse complement.
TCTAGCAGAGGAACATCGGCAAAATGCTGTGTTGGTTCATTCATGTAAACCGCGCTGCCGTCATGCCATTCATGTCAATCTCGGGTGTGGTATCGTTGATTACACTGGCGAGCAAATTGGCGCTGCCGGCGGCCTGTGTCCATCCCAGTGTGCCGTGACCGGTGTTTAGATAAAGGTTTTTCAGCTTGGTCTTGCCGATGATGGGCGGGCCATCGGGCGTGGAGGGGCGTAAGCAGGCCCACAGGCTGGGATTGTCGATCTCAGCAGTGGGGAACAAGGTGCGAATGCCCTTCAAAATAGGTTCAATACGTTTCTGGTTTATCTCGCTATCATAGCCTGCAAATTCGGCGGTGCCTGCCACGCGCACCTGATCGCCCAAACGGCTGAAGACAATTTTCAACGCATCATCGGTTACCGATACATACGGCATATCGTCGTTGACGGGGAAGGTGACGCTGTAGCCTTTCATCGGGTAAATTGGCACATTAATGCCAAGAGGGCGCAGGTAAAGCGGGCTATAGGCGCCCAACGACATGACAAACGCATCGGAGGTGATATCACCCTGATCGGTGGCCACTTTGGTAATGCGCTCACCATCATGTTCCAGCGAGTGAATATGCACATTGTGACGGAACTCGACATTTTGCTTTTCTGCCAGATAGGCGGCCAGCCCTTGTGTGAAAACGCGTATATCGCCGCTTTCGTCAATAGGCGCATGAATGCCGCCATAAATCTTCTTGGTGCTACGTTTTAATGCAGGCTCCAGTTCCAGACATTCGTCCCAGCTAAGCACTTTTTCTTCGCAGCCGAGGGTTTTTTGATAATCGGCCTGATGGCAGGCATGCTCAAATTCTTTTTCCTCGCTGAACACATGCAGAATGCCTTTGTCCTGATGATGGAATGGCACGCCTGTATCTTCCATGACCTCATGCATTTTGGCTTTGCTGTGCAAGCCCAGTCGCAGCAGGCGACGGCTATTTACATCGGCGGCGCTTTTGCGACAATTCCACAGAAAGCGCAACCCCCAGCTGATCATGTGTGGGTCGAGGCTGAAGCGCAGCACCAGCGGTGCATCGTCCTGCCACATCCATTTCAGCACTTTGGGAAACACATACGGGTTGGCCCATGGCTCGGCATGGCTGTAGCTCAGCTGTCCGCCATTGGCAAAGGAACATTCGCGTGCGGCTTCGGGCTGGCGATCCAGCACTGTGACCTCGTGGCCAGAGCGCGAGAGATAGTAGGCCGACATTACGCCTAGCGAGCCTGCGCCAAGAATGGTAATTTTCATAGTGCGTGCCCCATACGGTATGGTTACATATGCATATAAAAATGTAAGTTAGCAGCGATAGGTTGGCAAATTAAAATGTGTGCAGATAAGACAATAGTTATATTGACAGGCGCAGGGATTTCTGCGGAATCAGGGTTGCAAACCTTCCGCGCCGAAGATGGGCTGTGGTGCGACCACCGGGTGGAAGACGTGGCAACCCCTGAGGCGTTCGCGCGCGATCCCGAGCTGGTACATGCATTTTATAATATGCGCCGCAAACAATTGAGTGAAGTGCAGCCAAATGCCGCGCATTATGCGCTGGCGCGGCTGGCCGAACGTTGGGACGGGCATGTGCTGCTGGTAACCCAAAATGTGGATGATTTGCACGAGCGGGCGATGGCACAACACACCCCTAAGGAAGGGTTTGCGCTGATTCACATGCATGGCGAGTTGAATAAAGCACGTTGTATCGACACTGGCGAGGTCGTCGATTGGGTGGGAGATATGACGTTGGATACAGTGTCGCCCTACACAGGCAAGGTGGGCGGCATGCGTCCGCATATTGTATGGTTTGGTGAGATGCCGTTTGAGATGACGCGCATCTATGACACATTGCGTGCCTGTGACCTGTTTATCTCAATTGGTACATCCGGCAATGTGTATCCTGCCGCGGGCTTTGTTGCCGAGGCGGGGCGTAATGGGCGTGCACACACGGTGGAATTGAACCTTGAGCCATCCGCCGGGGCGACTATGTTTGCCGAAACCCGATACGGCAAGGCAGGCACGTTAGTGCCCGCCTATGTCGATGAGATTTTGGATGGTCAGGTAATTTAGTGAGCCACTAGAGTGTTTGTGCAGCGCTCAGCACGTCAGCGGCGTGGCCGTTCACTTTCACTTTTGGCCAACTGCGCGCAATAACCCCTTCTTTGTTTATCAAGAAAGTAGCGCGCTGAATACCCATGTATTTCTTGCCATACATGTTCTTCTCTACCCACACGCCATAACGCTCACAGGTGTCGTGCTCTTCGTCGGAGGCGAGGGCAAAATTCAGCTCATGCTTGGCTTTGAACTTGTCATGCTTGGCAATCGGGTCTTTTGAAATGCCAATAATCACCGTGTCGGCCTGTTTGAATTCATCAGCCAGATCACGAAAGTCTTTAGCTTCTGTGGTGCAACCGGGCGTGTCGTCCTTGGGATAGAAATAGACGACCACATTCTTTTTGCCGTGGAATTCACTCAGTGAAACTTTTTCGCCGCCATCGGTTGGCAAATCAAATTCTGGCGCGGTGTCGCCTTCATTCAAATACGGTTCGGTTTTCTTTGCGGTGCTGGCCATACTATCCTCCATGATTTCATCCGTAATGTACGCGACTGAATAGACGCGACAACTTACAAAGATGCAAGTTTTTCAAATTGCTCCTGCATAGCGGCTTCAGTGCTTTGCAGCGTCGATTTCAGCAATGTAATGTCCTGACAATTAAATACGGCGCATAACAGGTTTTTCAAGCCTATGGGCGCGGTGTCATCATAAAATTTGCCTTCGGTACATAGCCGCAAATAGCTGAGGATATCCGAGAGCAAATGTGTGGCAGCAAGCAGCTCGTCGGCCTTGTCTTGCGGCAAAATGCCAGCATGCGCTGCGGCCTCAAACACCTGGCTTGCCGCCGGAGCCGCCACGTCTGGATGCGTGTGTGCATATTTGAGTGCAATATATTGCGCGATGAAATTCACATCCATCAAGCCGCCCGGCACGTGTTTGATATTCCATGCATTGCGTGTGGGAAATTCATCAGCCACTTTGGCGCGCATGGTCTGAATGTCTTTCGCCAATGCTTCGCCATCGCGCTCTTTGCAGATAAGCGTATTGATCAAATCAGACAAATGATTCGCCAGCGCTTTGGATGAACTGGCCACAATACGGGCTTTGGTCAGTGCCATGTATTCAAAGGTCCATGCTGACTCTTCGAAATATTTGTGGAAGGCATCCATATGCAAGGCGAGGGGGCTGTCATTGCCTGCAGGCCGCATGCGCACATCGACATCATAGAGCCTGCCTTCGCCTGTCAGCACGGTCAAAGCGCTGATAAAACGCTGACACAAACGCTGATAATACACGCGCGCTTCAAAGGTTTTGCGGCCATTTGAGCAGGCCATCGGGTCGCCATCATAAATGAACATAATGTCGATATCCGAGCCGAAAGTCATTTCGCTGCCGCCCAGTTTTCCTAAGCCGACAACGGCCAGATCAGAACCTTCTACCACGCCGTAGCTTTGTGAGAATTCGTCTAACACGACATTCAGGGTCGATTGCAAAATAATATCGGCCAGATCCGACAAAGCGCGTTCAGCGTTTTCAGCGCTAATGGTCTGGCTGATCATGCGAATGCCAATTTCAAACTCGCGTTCGCTTTTGCATTCGCGCAGGGCGCGTAGTCGGTCTTCATAATCTTCGGATTCGGCCAGCATATGATGCAGCTGCTGCCAGACATGTTCACTGTCGGGCAATTCTTCGCCGAAACGGCTGGCAACCACCGTATCCAACAGGTTGGGGTATTTGCTGAGCGTGTTGCCTAGCGCCGGTGCGGTGCCCATAATGTGCGCCAGCAACGGCATCAGCTCGGCACGGGCGGATAACAGTGAAAATAGCTGTACGCCTACAGGCGTTTTTGCGAGAAAATCATCGAAGCGGGCAAATGCCGCATCGGGATTTGCTGTGTCGGCTAATGCGCTTAAAAGGGCGGGCACCAGTTCGGTGAGCAATTGGCGTGAGCGTTTGCTGCGTGTGGCGCGCCTGTGGCCACGGTGCCAGTTCATGATTAGTGCCGATACATTCTCTGGGCTGGCGTAGCCCATATTGCTCAAGGTTGTAAGTGTTTCGGGGTCATTTTCCACGCCTGTGAATACCAGATTACCTTCCACAGCCAGTGGCTCGCTATCTTCCATTGATTCAATATAAATCGCGTGCACTGTCTCCAGCTGGTGTTGCATTTCGCGGGTGAAGTGAATCACATCTTCATACCCCAGAAATTCCGCAAGTGCGGCTATGTTTTCTTCCTGATTAGGCAGGCTATGCGTCTGTTGATCCGAACGGATTTGCAAATGATGTTCCACCCGCCGTAAATACAGGTATGCCTCTTTCAATGTGTCGGCGTGGCGTTGGCTGATAATGTCCTCTGCCTGCAATGCTTTTAGCGAGTCCAGCGTACTTTGTGTGCGCAGCTCACTGGTGCGGCCACCCCATACCAGCTGTTGCGTTTGCACATAAAACTCGATTTCGCGTATGCCGCCGCGCCCTGTTTTGATGTTATGCCCCGGTAGCGAGATCGGTGCAGTAGAGCTGGTGTGCATCTGGCGCTTGATAGAGTTGATGTCGGCAATGGTGGCGAAGTCCAAATGTTTGCGCCATATAAAAGGCTGAATTGCTTGAATGAATTCTTCTCCGGCCTGCGTGTCGCCTGCCACCTGCCGCGCCTTGATCATTGCCGCGCGTTCCCAGTTTTGCCCGACAGTTTCGTAATAAGCGATAGCGTTCTCTGTGCTGACAGCAAGTGGGGTGGACGAAGGGTCGGGGCGCAGACGAAAATCGGTGCGGAACACATAGCCGTCCTGCGTGCGTTCCTGCAGCAGGTGAATCAGCTTTTGCACAAGCCGCACGAAAAAATGCTCTACGGTTTTTTTGCCTGTGTACTGCACCAGCTCGCGGTCATAGAGGGCGATCAGGTCGATATCGCTGGAATAGTTCAGTTCATAGGCCCCCAGCTTGCCCATGCCCAAGATGATAAGCCCTGCTGCGCTTTCGATCTCGCTCTGACGGCGTCCTTGCTCGATGCACCATTCGACGCATGCGCGTACACAGCTATCAGCAAACAAGGCCAGCTTTTCTGTGATATCCAGCAGCGGCGCGGACTGTGTGACCTCGGCAACACCCAGCAAGGCTGCAATACGCTGTTTGCTATGGCGTAGCTCGCGCATCAGCGCCTCTTCTGACAGCGTATCAATAGGCAGCGCTTCTATTTCGCGTATTGCATCGGCGCTCGCATTCAGCACGCCCTTGTCGGCAATGTGCTGTAAAATATCGGGATTGCGCAGCATGATGCGCGAAATGTAGGGGGAGTGCGCGCCAATCCCCGCGAGCAACTGTTTGCCGTGCGGGTGTGCAAGCCAGCTGGTGATATGCTGTGAAATCGCCTCGGAATGTTGGTCAGCGCGTGCTTGCAATTCGTCCAAAAAGCGCGTGGCATCGTCCAAGTTGCTTGCTTGTGGCAAATGGGTAATGCTATCACAGAACAGAGATGGATCAGACACAGCAAACACCTTCCCAAAACAGGTTTCGGGCTTTTATGGCACGTGCGCAAAAACCTGTCAAAATTCTATCGCGTGTGCTTGCCGCATTTGTGTTGTTATTGGTGTTGGCGGTGGCGGCATTGCTTGCATGGGTGGCAACAGGCCCGCGGGAAGTGCCGGCGCTTAACGATTATGTGGAGCGCGCACTTAATCCACCGGGCTCTGTGTTTGAGGTGCGCACTGGCAATACGCTGTTGCAATGGGATGGCTGGCGTTCGCCCGTGGGTATTCACAGCATTAATACCAGCGTGCTACTGCGCGATGGCCAAATCTTTGCAGAGCTGCCAGATGTGGAAGTGTCCTTGCATGTGCCAGGCCTGTTAGAGGGCAAGGTGCAGCCGCGGCGCGTGGTGCTTTACCAGCCGTCGCTACGTTTCAATAGTGACGCGGAGGGCGGTGTTTATGTTGGCGTGGGCGAGGGTGAGTCTAAATTGCCTGTGGCAGACATGCTGGGTGCGTTGGCAGGCATGGGCAGCGATTCACAGCAGCCAGACACAGATTTTGTAGTGCCAGATGTCTATGTGCGCGATGCCAATGTGCAGCTGATTACCCAGAGCGGTGAGGAGAATATATTCGCGCCCAATGTGCAGATGCATTTGCTGCAGCTTAATCAGCATAGTGAGTTTAGTTTGCAGTTGCCCTTTGCCTACCGTCAGGAAGATGCATTTGTTGATGCGGTAATGGTGCTCAATCAGGCAGATATGACAGCCTCTCTATCGCTGGAGTTGGGGAATATCTGGCCGCCGATGCTATGCAAATTTATGCCGGACTGTTCGCTGGTTTCGGGTGCGCAAGTGCCGTTGGCTGGGCAAGTGGGTGTGCAGTTGTCGCAATGGGATGTGGAGTCTGCGGATTTTAATCTGAAAGGGGCGAAGGCAGGCGTGCTGGAGCTGCCCGAGATATTTGCAGAGCCTGTGCCTATCAGGCATTATCAGATTACTGGCGACGTATCCAATGACTATAACGATATTCGCATAAGCGAAGGCTTGATTGGGTTAAAAGAGCCAACTGAGATACTGTTTTCGGGCAATGCGCAGCTGGTGGGTGAAGGGGCAGCCTATGTGGACATGACTGCCAGCGCGACGGATATGCCAGTAGAAGACCTCTATCGTTACTGGCCCGTGGGGCTGGCGCCTGCCTCGCGAGAATGGGCCACCAGCTCGATCACCAAAGGCATGTCAAGTAAGGCGGGCGTTACCATTCAGCTCAAACCAGAAGATTTTGAGCCGGAATTTTTCCCCGACGCATTTTTGCAAGCGTTTGTCGAGGTGAAGGGGGCTGACGTGCGCTATGTAGAACAATTCGCACCTGCCACCAAAGTGGATGGCACGGTCTATTTCACGGGTGAAACCATGCGTGTCGACATAGATACAGCGCAAAGCCTGAACAACACGCGTATTACCAACAGCACCCTCGTTGCACCCAATTTGAACCAGCCTGCTACCCCTATGGAGGTGGCGCTAAACATAAAAAGCGATGCGCAGGACGTATTGCAGTTCCTGCAACCAAAATATTTTCCGTTTATGCAGGGTGTGGACGTGAATAAAGACGCCGTATCCGGAACGCTGGAAGGCAAAATAGAGCTGGTATTTGATGCGTTCTCCGGCGAAGTGGCAGACGGCGAAATCAACCTTGATGGTGTGAAGTATAGTGTTGAGGCTGCCGTAAAGGACGCCGCATACCCACGCTATGACGGGCAATGGGATATTTCTGTCAGCGCAGCGCAATTCAAAGCAGATGCCAAGTCGCTGAGCTTTGATGGCCGTGGCTCTGTGAACACCGTACCCGTGCAGTTTACCATTGAAGATAAGCTAAGCCGCCCTGCGCTTTACACGCTTAACGCGACCACCACCATCAAGCAGCTGGAAAAGCTGGGCTTGCCAGCGCAATCCTATGTGAAAGGGCCGGTGCAGCTGAAGGCGCGTATTACGCAGGAAGGCGACATCAAAGATGTCGACCTTGATGTGAAGCTGGATGCCGCAACGATTGATGTAGCAGAGGTGGGCTGGCGTAAACCGGTGGGCGAAGCGGCGCAGCTGATGGTCAAACGTGTGCCTGATGTGGAAGCGGAACAACTGGCATTCAAACTCACCTCGCAGGCCGCCTCGGCTGAAGGTGTGCTAACGCTCGATGATGCGATGCAGGCAGTCAATACCGTTGATCTGAGGGATCTGCGTTTTGGGGATACACGCATCGGCCTTGCTTATAGCCCCATGCAAAATGGTTACCGCATCAAGCTGACGGGGGAGCAGCTTGACCTCAGTAGCTACATGGAGCAATCGGAGGACAGCAACCCTTCAATCAGCAATTTCCCGCCGTTACATCTCGATATAGATGTGGGGCGCATCTTGCTGGCAAAAGAACAGGCCATTTCGGACGTAAATGGCTATCTTTATTGCAATCACGATAAATGCAATGCGGCGCGGCTGCATGCCAAGCTGGCTGAGGGTAAGCATTTTGATTTGTTGATTGACCATGAAAACGGCGCGCGGACGTTTTCGCTAACCTCAAACGATGCCGGACGCTTCCTCGGCGCGTTTGACATGGTGAGCAATATGTATGGTGGTACATTAAGCATGCAGGGCACGTATGATGATAGTAAGCCGACCCACCCGCTGGTTGGCAGGCTGATTATCGAAGAGTTTCTGCTGCGTGATGCGCCCGTGCTTGGCCGTATACTCAGCCTTGGTTCGTTGGAAGGGTTGGTGAATACGCTGACAGGCAAGGGCATCGGGTTCGATAAATTTTCGGGCGATTTTGTGTTTGCCGATGATGCGTTAAGCTTCAAGAATACCAAAATGGTTGGCTCATCGCTGGGCATTACGGCCGAAGGCGATGTGAGTTTGAAGAATGCAGCCATTAACCTGAAAGGCACATTGGTGCCCGTTTATGCGGTTAATTCGCTGCTCAGCAAAATCCCGCTCGTAGGCGAAGCGCTGGCTGGCGGCGAGGGGCAGGGGATTCTCGGCATTAACTACAGTGTCAAAGGCGACTATAATGACCCAAGCGTGTTGGTAAATCCGCTATCGGCATTCACGCCGGGTTTCTTGCGCAATTTGTTTGATGTGTTTGATCAGCCGGCTAAACCCGCTAACCCGACCAATGGCGAGGCAGAGGCCGCACCAGCCCAAAACGCGCGCTAGACGTAATTACGCAGCTTTAATCAGGGCGTGACGTTTTTTGCCAGCGGAGAGCTTGATATAGCCTTCCGCAGTCATATCGCTCAGGCTAATGGGTTGGTCTTCGGCTTGCACGGGGGCATCATTCACTTTCACACCGCCTTGCTTAATCAGATTGCGGGCCTTCTTGCCTGACTCTGCCAACTCAGCGGTTTGCAGCAGCTTAAAGGCAGGGATGCCTGCTTCCAGCTCGCCGCGATCCACGCTAAATTCAGGCAGTGCGCCGCCAACAGCGCCTTGCTCGAAGGTCTGGCGTGCGGTGTCTTCTGCCTGACGTGCGGCTTCTTCGCCGTGCAACAGCTTGGTGGCTTCGGTGGCCAGCACTTTCTTGGCGTCGTTAATGCCCGCACCTTCCGCGCTTTCGAGTTTTTGAATTTCTTCTAATGGAAGTTCGGTAAAAATGCGCAGGAATCGGCCTACATCGGCATCTTCCGTATTGCGCCAGAATTGCCAGTAATCGTATGGCGAGGTCATTGCGCTGTTCAGCCACACGGCGCCTTCGGCCGTTTTGCCCATTTTGCCACCCGATGCGGTGGTAATAAGCGGTGAGGTCATGCCATAAAGCTCGGTAGTGTCTTCTGCTGCACGACGGTTCAGCTCTACACCCATCACAATATTGCCCCATTGATCGGAGCCACCAAACTGTACGCGGCAGCCATGCCACTCATTCAGTTTTACAAAATCAAACGATTGTAAAATCATATAGTTGAACTCAAGAAAGCTGAGATGTGATTCGCGCGACAGGCGCTGTTTCACACTTTCCATCGACAACATGCGATTGACCGAGAAATGGCGGCCATATTCGCGCAGAAACGGAATATATTCCAGACTGTCCAGCCAGTCGGCATTGTTCACCATGATCGCGTCGGTTGGGCCATCGCCAAAGGTAATGAATTGTTGGAACACCTGCTGCAAACTATCCATATTTTCCTGAATGTCCGCATCGGTCAGCAGCTGGCGTGATTTGTCCTTGCCGGTCGGGTCGCCCACTTTGGTGGTGCCGCCGCCCATCAATACGATAGGTTTGTGCCCGCATTTCTGAAACCAGCGCAGCAGCATAATTTGCAACAGGCTGCCCACATGCAGCGATTTGGCTGTGCAGTCAAAGCCAATATAGGCCACGGCTGGGGCCCCAGCGCCCGAATTTTCGTTGCCATTAAGATACGCATGCAGGCCAGCCTCATCGGTGCATTGGTGAAAATAGCCGCGTTCTTTACAGATACGTAGAAAATCCATGGGTCTCGTGTTACCTTTATTTGCAGTGAATCATAAAAGCCTGTCATAACCGTTAGGGGGCATAAAGGCAATATGTCAGATAGTAGTATATGGGCAATCGGATTGATGAGCGGCACATCGCTCGACGGCATTGACGCCGCGCTTGTGCGCACCGATGGTGTGCAGGTGCATGAATTGGGCGCGTGGATTATGTCGGATTATCCGCCCGCACTGCGCGAACAATTGCGCGAAGTGGTGCATGGGCAGGGCAATAAAGTGCAGGCTGAGCGTGAGATGACCT
>PBPD01000117.1 GCA_002725445.1 Rickettsiales bacterium | reverse complement strand
GCGATGTGGCAAGGCTGATGCGGGTGCCGCCATAGCTGGCCGACGCCCCTTCGCTGTTGGTAATGCCCTCATGCGCTAATGCAGCGTTTTCTGCTTCGCGGCACATCTCGGTCAGGGTTTCGGGTTCTGGCTCGCGGCCGTCATAGAGTTCCAGTTCGGGTACATCCTGCACCAGACGTTCTTCGGGCGCTAAGTGGCTGTAAGGGTCGTCGGTGCTGGCGCGCGCCATGGCGACGGCGCGTTCGGTCAGTTCGTTCAGCGTGTCGGCCAGCAGGTCTGTCGACGTGACGATGGCATTTTTTTCGCCCACAAACACACGCAGGCCAATGGCCTGGCTCTCTGCACGCTCGATATCTTCTGGTTCGCCTTTGCGGAAGCTTACTTCCAGCGTGGCCGAATCAAACAGCACCGCATCGGCCGCATCGGCGCCCTGGTCCACAGCTTTGCTGATGACGGTGTTTAACAGGTCTAAATCTTTTTCGCTCATGCTGGCCTTATAGCGCCATTTGGCGAGGAAATCCAGAGCGGAGAATCGCTCAGCCTAGCTGCGCAGGCTAAAGAGATGATGAAACGCGATGGCAGCGGCATTGGATACATTCAGGCTTTCCATTTGTGGGCTCATCGGAATGGTAATCAATAAATCACATGCTTCGCGGGTGAGGCGACGCAGGCCTTTGCCTTCGGCACCCAGCACAAGTGCGGTGTCGTTGCCTAATGTGGCTTGGGAAAGGGTTTGTTTGGCATGGCCATCCAGCCCTGCCAGCCAGTAATGCGCCTCTTTCAATTCCGCCATGGTGGCAGCCAGATTGGTTACGGTAATATACGGCACCACTTCCAGCCCGCCGCTGGCAGATTTAGCCATCACGCCGTTTTCAGGTGCGGCATGGTCTTTGGGGGCAATCACCGCACCAATATCGAACGCCGCAGCGGTACGCAAAATCGCGCCTACATTATGCGGATCGGTGATCTGGTCAAGCAGCACAAGCGGTTTGCCACAGCCAAGCAGGCCTTGCCAGTTTGGCTCGGGCAGAGGGGCTACCTCTACCGCAATACCCTGATGCACCGCATCCTCGCCCACACGCTTGGCCAGCTGCTCGGGCGTGGTTTCCTGAATGCCGATGGGCATGTTCATTTCGCTTAAGCGGGCAGCCACATTGCGGGTGGCAAAGACCTGACGTATATCGCGCTCAGGGTTTTGAAGTGCGGCCACGGCGGCATGCCAGCCATAAATCCAATAATGGTTGGACATTTTTTGTGGTTTTTGGTTGCGTTTGCGCGTTGACATCGTGATGCATATACAGTAGCTAAGTCGGCCTTGCACGCCTTTTTTTGTATATGGGGGGGTGGCTGAGCGGTCAAAAGCAACGGACTGTAAATCCGTCGGGTTTCCCTACGCAGGTTCGAATCCTGCCCCCCCCACCACCTAATCTAAGGCTGCCACTCTTTTCCGTCCCAATCGTATAATTTGCCCGTATCGTCAGGGCTTAGCCCGTGCAATGTGGCCAGTAAATGTTCGGTGGCGAAAACAGGGCTGAACAGTTTTTCTGCCTTCACATGCGACTGGAATGGTTCGGACAATGCAGTGTCGACGGTGCCGGGTTGTAGTCCCACAATAATGGCCTGTTTGTGTTTGCGGCCGATTTCTATGGCGAAGTTTTTTAGCACCATATTGAGCGCTGCTTTGGCGGCGCGATAACTATACCACCCGCCGATCTGATTGTCGGACACACTGCCCACACGCGCGGAAAGGGCGGCGAAAATGCTTTGCGTGTCGCGCGGCAGGAGGGGCAGAAAATGTTTGCCAACCAGAGCAGGGCCAATGGTGTTGATGGCATAGCTGTGCGCCAGCTGGTTGGCATTCAGCTCTTTCATGGCTTTTTCGGGCATGTGATGTTCGTCATGCAGCAGGCCGGTGGCGACAATGATAAGGGTGGGTGTGCCGTGCTCGGCGGTAAGTGCGGCGGCGTCTTCAATGCTTGGCTCGTCGGTCAAATCAATATGGCCGCTGACCACACGATCCGAGGCAAAGCGGGTGTGCGAACGCGACAATGCCACGATTTTGTCGTAGCGCGTATCATTCTGCAATTGTTCGACAAAGGCGCTTCCGATGCCGCCTGACGCGCCAATAACACAGGCAATGGGTGTGTGTGTTTCAGTCATATTAAGTATTCTAACGCATTCGTAAAACGATGTAATCTTACAAGCCAGTAAGTTGATGAATGCGGGCGGGTATGCCAGCTATGGCAGGGCTGTGCCTTGCGGTGATGCGATGGCTGTGCTAACGGTGTGCATCATCTATTTAACGTACGAAGAAAGAAGATTGGTTTTATGGAATTTCCTACGCAGATCGCGATTATTGGCGCGGGCCTTAGTGGGCTGGTGCTGGCAGAAAAACTACAAAAGGCAGGGTTTGAAGCCAGTGTGTTCGACAAAGCGCGCGGCGTAGGTGGTCGTATGGCAACACGCTATGCAGATCCGTATTATTTTGACCATGGCGCGCAATTTCTGACCGCGCGGAGTGATGCATTCAAACAGTTTTTGCAGCCCTTGGTGGAACAGAATGTGCTGGCGGCATGGGAGCCGAATGTGGTGACGATGCAGGCCGATGGCACGACTGCTGAGACTCAGTGGGAGGAGCCACATTATGTAGCAACCCCGCATATGAATATGCTGTGTAAACGGCTGATGAGCGGGCTGGCTGTGGAATTGCGCGCAGAAGTGAGCAAAGTGACGCGAGACGAAGAGGACGGCACCTGGCAATTATGGAGTGCGGAAGAGCTGATAGCGGACGAATTTGACTGGGTGATATCGACGGCGCCTGCACCGCAAACCGCAGCGTTATTCCCAGAGGATTTTGCAGGGCAAACGCTGGTGCAATCTGCTGCGTTGCAGGGCTGTTTCACCTTGATGTTGGGCATGCATGCCAAGCCGACGCTTTGTGCGTGGGATGTAGCGCAGGTGCAGGATTCGCCTGTTGCATGGATGGCATGGAATGACAGTAAGCCCGGCCGCGATGACTCGCCAAGTCTGGTGGTGCATAGTGCCAATGACTGGGCCGAGGCACGGTTGGATAGTGACCAAAAAGCCGCAGAAGATGAGCTGTGGCAAGCGGTGACGCAACTGACTGGCATCCAGCCGTCGGATGTGCAGCATAATGCCATGCATCGCTGGCGCTATGCCAAGGTGGCTAAACCAGCGGGCGCACCGTTTGTGCTGGATACGAAAGCACAGATTGGCGCGTGTGGTGATTGGTGTATTGATGGCAAAGTGGAAGCGGCATTTGAAAGTGCGAGTGCACTAGCTGATGCCATTATTCAAGCAGCAGGAGAATAACGATGCGCGGATTACTGGTTATATTGATGATGTGCGTGGGATGGGGTTCGGTTGCGATGGCAGATGATGGCGTAGCGCGTGTGATGGAAGAACATTTATGGACAGAGCGCGTATTGCTGGTGTTTGCGCCGTCGTCGGACAGTGACGCATTGGCAGAGCAGCGCGCTATTATGGCGGCGCATCAGGACGGGTTTGAAGACCGCGACATGGCGGTGTGGGAGTTGGTTGCTTATAGCTATGTAGCACTTAATGGTGAAGTGAAGGCGCATTTGCCGGTGCAGGCATTCCAACGCCATTTTGATGTATCGGAAGATGCGTTTGAAGTAATTCTGCTGGGCAAGGATGGTGAAGAAAAGCTGCGTCAGTCAGAACCGCTGAGCGCTGAGGCGTTATTTGGTTTAATAGACTCGATGCCCATGCGTCAGCGCGAAATGCGCAGCACGGACACCGAGTAACCCCTTCAAGCTTATCTGTCTAGCCGGTGCGCAGCACACGGTCGGCTACTGCCGGGTCCATGCCATCTCGCGGTGAGTTATGCACAAGCAAGTAATCTTCCAGATGCTTTGGCAGCTCGTTTTCCGATGTGTGGGTAAGGTCTTTTGCCACTTCGTCCGTGACCAGATTGCGTGCCACATCTTCCAGTTTTTGACGCAATGTGCCGAGCGCTTGCGGTGCAGCGAAAATAATTAACCGGTCAAATTCTTTCGCTTTGGCGGCGGCATTGAGCGTTTTTGCGACATCATGTAAGAATTCGGTCTTTTCCTTATCGCGCGGATTGGTGGTAGGAGCAAATGCGTGATGCACCTGCGTTACGGGTGCTTGCTCACGCCCGCGTTCGGTGTCGCTTAATTCACCACTGAGGGGGATGTCCTGCGAAAAAGAATAGTTGGGTAATTTGTGCAGGCCATCGGCAGGCCCTTCATTGCGAAATGTTTTTACGGTGCCTGCATCGGCAAGCACGACCCATGTTACTGTCGGTTTCATGCATTACTCCTTTGCTTTAAGTGATGGGTTAATAGATCAATATTTTTGCGGTTTGCTTTGTAGGCAACGTCAAACAGGTCACCGATCAGTGGAATGGAGCCTACGAACGTGTCAATCAATACGTTGAAACTCATACGTGCCACCAGCCAACGGCTCGCGCCACAACGGCGTGCTTGCCCAATAATCCATGCGGATATGCTGGCACTTACCACGTCACCCATGCCCGGAAAGAGACCAATTACTGAGTCCAACCCGAACCGAATAGATGTGCCGGGAATGCGCCATTTACTGTCCATCCAATGGGCGAGTGCCTGTAATTCGCCCAAACGAACACTGCAATCGAGTGTGTCGTCGGCGCGGTTGTCGGCAGAGGTATGATAGGTTGCTTGCATAGCTTAAAGTGTAGCGATGCATGGTCAAAGGCGCTATTTTGAGCAGCTGTGTATTCTATAAAAAGGTAATAAAGGCCGCTGGGCTTAACTGGCAGTCTGAGTATGGCTTTGCGGAATGTAGAAATAGAAACGCGTGCCGTTGCCTTTTTCTGACTCTAACCAGATTTCACCATCATAAAAACTGACCACTTTTTTGCATATAGCCAGGCCGATCCCGGTACCGCTATAGGTTTCCCGCGAGTGCAGGCGTTGGAATATCTGGAAGATTTTTTCGCTGTATTTTGGGTCAATGCCGATACCGTTATCGGCTACGCAGAATTTCCATCCTTCTTTGTAAGGCTCAGCGGATAGTTCGATACGTGGTTTGGCCTCGCAATATTTAATGGCATTGCCGATCAGGTTGGAGAGCAATTGCTGTATGCGTGAAAAATGCGCATGTATGGTTGGCAGCCCGTGGCATGTGATAACAGCGCCTGTTTCATCAATCGACTGGCTGAGACTATCCTGCACATGCTCTAGCAAAACATTCATATCGATTTCGATGGCGGGGGTGCTGTCACCGCCGATGCGCGAATACACAAGCACATCTTTGATGAGGTTTTGTGCACGCTTTGAGCCGTCGCTTATAAAATCCAGATATCTGCGCGGGGTTTCGTCCAGTTGCGATCCGATTTCCTCTTCCAACCGCTCGCTGAATGTATTGATCATGCGCAGTGGCTCTTGCAAATCATGCGAACAGATATAAGCGAATTGCTCCAGATCAGTATTTTGTTCTTCGAGTGTGCTGACTAATTCTTCCATGCGTTCTTCAGACTGCACCTTGTCAGTTATAACCTCGGTGAACATGATCATTCCCCCGATTTCGTCGTCTATGTCGCTCCACGGCCGTAATTCGTAGCGCAGCCATTGCTCTGAGCCATCCTCGCCCTCAAACCGATCCTGCTCCATTTGGATGATCTCGCCTTGCAGGCAGCGCTTATGTACCTCTAACCAATGCGGGTATTTTTCTGGTATTACGGGGAAAACGTCGTAATGGCACTCGCCTATATAGTCGTGCAGAGGGTTGAGGCCATAATCGGTAACCCAGCGGTCACTATAGGCTATATAGCGCATTTCCGTATCAAACATGGCCACTGCAGCTGGCGTATGTTTGGTGTAAAGCTGTAGCATTTCTTCTTTTCGGCGAAGTTCGAGCAGGGCATTTTTTTGCGTAGTGATGTCCTGAATTTGTGAGATGAAGTATTTCGGTGCGCCATTTTTCTCGCATACCATGCCAACCGTCAGCAGCGCCCACACCGTATGGCCCTGCTTATGGATATAGCGCTTTTCCATTTGGTAGCTATCAATTTTCCTGTCTAACATCTGTTCGACATGATCCAGATCGATGGTGAGATCTTCCGGATGCGTGATGGTCTGGAAGTCAATTTTCAGCAGCTCTGCTTCGCTGTAGCCCAACATGTCACACACCGCCTTATTGACCTCCAGCCATTTGCCATGTGGGCTGACAATGGCCATGCCAATAGGCGCATATTCCATGGCAAGCTGAAATCGCTCGCGGTATTCTGTTTCTTTTGAGCTTTGTCTTGCGCCAAATAATGCCATAGTCAAACAGGGTCCTGATGGATAATAACGTCAGCACCGGGGTAAGCTGCCAAAAGCGCCTTTTCCAGCTTATCGGTAAGGGCATGCGTATCGTGCAGGCTGGATTGCCCGGGCAGGTCAACATGCAGTTGAATAAAAGGCTTGTTACCCGACATACGGGTTTTTAGCGCGTGATAGCCCTTAATGCCTTGCTGTGCCTCGATCACTGCAATAATAGCTTGCTTGTCTTCATCCGACATTTCTTTATCCATTAAATTGTTATAGGCACGCGTGCCTATCTCGATAGCATGGTAGCCAATTAACAGCGCAATGCCAATGGCGAGCGCGGGATCGAGCCATTCTAAGTCAAAAAACTGGATGAGAATGAGGGTCAGGATAATGCTGGCATTGGTCAGCACATCGCCCAGATAATGCAACGCATCTGCTGCGATTACCACCGATCCCGTCTTGCGCAATACGCGGCGCTGGTAGAGCACCAGACAGGTGGTGGCACACAACGAGAAGATCATGACGCCAATCGCCCAGTCGCTGTGCTCAATGGGTTGCGGGTTGATAAGCCGCTCGGCGGAGTGAAAAATAATGAACGCCGAGGTCAGTACGATAAAGCTGAATTGCACCAGCCCGGCGATGTCCTCAATGCTGTTATGGCCAAAACGATGGTCGCTATCGGCCGGTTTGAGCGCATAGCGGATAGCGGCAAAATTCACCAGTGACACCAGCACATCCATAAACGAGTCGGCCATAGACGAAAGCAGGCTGAGCGATCCGGATAGCCACCATGCCCCTAATTTGGCCACCACAAGGGTGAGCGCCACCGCCACCGACGCAATGGTCACACGGCGCAGGCTGCGCTGGGCGGCGGCGTCGTATTGGTGGGTGGAGGTGTCTGGCTGGGTCATGGGCGCTGCGCTTGTTGATGTGTGCTATAGTGTACGAATAGAGCGCGGCGTGACAACTGAAATTACATGCTGTAATTTAGCGTTGTGTTTGTGCGGTATTTTTAGTACATCACCTCTTCACTGCTTTTGGGCGGGTATAGTTCAATGGTAGAACATCAGCCTTCCAAGCTGAATATGCGGGTTCGATTCCCGCTACCCGCTCCAAATCCCTATCCAGAACCTTCCGAGAATATCCATAAAACCAAATAAAAACAAGCAATCTAGCCGCTATTTGTGTCCGGTAAGGTGTTGCCGCATCCGTTGACAGCCAGATAGAAATGGGGGTGCTTTTCAACAATATCACTCTGCCAAAACCTCTATATCAGTTATTTTTGCTTTAACGGCGCCCTCTTTCCATTCATCGGGTACAGATTTGGCTTGGTAAAATTTATCTTTTTCCATCTGCCAGATATAGTTTGGTTTAAGCGGTTTATTGTTGTCGCTAAAGCTGTAACTGGAATCTAGTACGGGGTGATAGTTCTCTTCGAAAATGGTGTTGCCATCGGTATCTTCAAAATACACGGTGACTTCAATTTCTTTAAGTGTCCGGTTACCTTTATTTTTTAACTTAAACTCTACGCCAGCCACTTTTCCGCTGTAGGTGCTGTAGTATTTTGATTTGAGGTCATAGAGTTCTACATTTTTGATGTAAGCTTGCTTCTCTTCAAAGCTAGCAATTTCTCCTTTTGTTGCCTCTAAACCTGTTTTTGCAGCCACTAATTCGCTATCTAACTCTAACGCTTCTTCATATTTTGTCTGAGCCACATGCAGTTTTTTCTGCTTGCGCAATTCTTTTGCCTCTGACAGCAGTGATTTTAGTTTGTCTTGCTTGGCGATACCGAGCAAGACCTTCCACTTACCAGACTCTTTCACCAACTCGTAACTTTTTTCCTGCGTCATGGTGGGTAAATTGCCTTTTTTTACCTCCTCTGCGATCAGCTCTTCCATATCCTTACCAGATGTGTCTTTAACGTCTTTTTTGAAAGATGAAGAAAAAGCAGTCTGCATCAACTGTCCCATTAGAGGGCGAATGTCAGGAGTAGTGATATCTACTTTTACAATGGCTATATCGCCAGATATAGTAGGATTGGGTTTTATATCAACGTTAGCCTTCGACCATAGCAGTGCCATGCGGCCTACTTTTTCTTCATACTCAGCTTGCGACATAAACTCTGTGTCTTGTTTTGAGAGCAAAGCATAGGCTTGCTGATAATTTGCTTGAGAAAAATAGGTGAGATACTGCTTTAGCACCGATTCTGGCGTTTTCTCTAAACAGCCAGATAAGAGGAACAAGCAAAGTACGATGAGTGAGAGCTTCTTTAGCATGGCTGGCCTTCAATGTGGTTTTTTACCTGTTCGCATTAAAAACAGAAAAGCTAAGAAATGCAATGTTGCAGAAACTGTGCCCGCTCCAAATCTCCCCCGCCACTCTCCAAGAATAGCTAATATTCCCATACCAGATTAAGGGTGGTGTCGGTGTCCAGCTTTTCGTTATTGGCGGGCACTTCCGACACATGCTCAGTTTCGAAGGCTAATTTGAGGAACAGCGAATCTACCAGCTGATTCTTCAGCGCGGTTTCGGTGCGGAATACGGTCACATCCGAGAAATCGGCACGCAATAGATTATAGAAACCCATGCCTTCGCGTATTTGCCACTCGATCTCGTTTTCGATACGGGCAAGCGGGCTGGTTTCTTTGGTGCCGTCGGTTTGTTCATAATGCTGTGCTCCGGCACCGACCTGACTGTTCCAGCTCAGCCATTCCGTGTCGTACCACTGGCGACCATACCCTGCCACTTCCTGGATACGGTAATCATAGCCACTGAAGCGGTCTTTCACATATTGCGCGGTGGCAAACAGGAAGTTGCTTTCATCCAGATGGTATTCGGTTTCGCCTTCCAGGCGGTATTCTTCCTCGGTTTGGGTGCCGTTCTCTTCGGTGTTGGCGAGGGACGCGCTGAGCGTATTTTTCCAGTCGGTGGTTTTATATTTCAGGTCTGCACCTGCGTTCAGATCCTGCGTCTCAGTATTGCCGGTGGACCATTGCATACCCGCTTCCACGCTGCCTCCCCAAGGCGACTCTGGTGCTTTAGCGGGAGCGCTTGGCGATGCGGCAGGTGCAGGCGCTGCTGCCGGGCGCGCTATAGGCGCAGGCGAAGCAACTGGCGCTTGTGTGTAGGCGGTGGGCGGTGGTGGTAGCTCACCCCCATAATTATAGGGTGAGGTGGGCGCAGGGGCAGGGGCCGCTGCCTGCTCGTCATATTCATAGGTGATGATATCCTGCGGCATCGCCTGCGGTGCAGGGACACTGGTTGGAGCGCTGAATGGTTGTGGCTGCGGCGCCCGATAGGATTTCGGCGTGGGGGTAGTCGCTGGTGCTGCCTGAGGAGCCAGCGCATGCTGCGGATATAACGGTTGCGTTTCATACATGCCTGCAAAAGGGTTGAAGCCGTCAGGCGCGTGCGATTGTGCAAATACGGGTAGGGTGAATAGCAGGCCAGCCAGCATGCCGAGGCCGGCAGAAAAGAGAATATGTCGCATAGTTACCGAGTCTGATTTTGTTATATGTATTTTTGAAGCAGCTATCACTAACGATTTTACCGCGCGGCGTCAATTGTTGAGCATCGCAAGATTTCCCTTGTCCTTTGCGAACATTTCTTGTAAATGAGCGCCTTCAAAGCAATTTTTGCACCCATTTTTTGACCATACTATTGTTGAAGTAAGGAAGGTTTGACGGATGTCTAAAGAGAAGTTTGAGCGGACGAAACCGCACTGTAACATTGGAACGATTGGTCACGTTGACCATGGTAAGACCTCGCTGACTGCAGCGATCACGAAAGTGTTGGCTGAGACTGGCCAGGCTCAATATTCTGCGTATGACAGCATTGACGGTGCGCCGGAAGAGAAAGCACGTGGTATTACGATTGCGACGGCTCACGTTGAGTATGAGACCGATTCGCGCCACTATGCCCACGTTGACTGTCCGGGCCACGCTGACTATGTGAAGAACATGATCACCGGTGCGGCGCAGATGGACGGCGCGATTCTGGTGGTATCGGCTGCGGATGGCCCAATGCCACAAACCCGCGAGCACATTCTGCTGGCGCGTCAGGTAGGTGTACCTGCGCTGGTAGTGTTCCTGAACAAATGTGACCAGGTAGACGATGAAGAGCTTCTGGAGCTGGTGGAAATGGAAGTGCGCGAGCTGCTGTCGAGCTATGATTTCCCAGGTGACGATATTCCGATCGTAAAAGGTTCGGCTCTGGCTGCGCTGGAAGATTCCAACGAAGATCTGGGCAGGAACGCGATCAAAGAACTGATGAAGCAAGTGGATGAGTATATCCCACAACCGGATCGTCCAGTGGACAAGCCGTTCCTGATGCCGATCGAGGATGTGTTCTCGATTTCGGGTCGTGGTACGGTAGTAACCGGCCGTGTTGAGCAAGGTGTAATCAACGTGAACGACGAGATCGAGATCGTTGGTATCAAGGACACCCAAAAGACGGTATGTACCGGTGTGGAAATGTTCCGCAAGCTGCTGGATCGCGGTGAAGCCGGTGACAATATCGGTGCGCTGCTGCGCGGTACGAAGCGTGAAGATGTAGAGCGTGGTCAGGTTCTGGCGAAGCCGGGTTCGATCACACCGCACACGAAGTTCACTGCGGAAGCGTATATTCTGACGAAAGAAGAAGGTGGTCGTCACACCCCGTTCTTCTCGAACTACCGCCCGCAATTCTATTTCCGTACCACGGATGTGACCGGCATGGTGAAGCTGCCGGAAGGTACCGAGATGGTAATGCCAGGTGATAATATTTCGATGGAAGTCGAGCTGATTGCTCCGATCGCTATGGATGAGGGCCTGCGCTTCGCGATTCGCGAAGGTGGCCGTACCGTAGGCGCCGGCGTTGTTGGCAAGATTATTGAGTAATCCCGTCGATTATGCTTAAAAAGAGAGGCGGATTTGTTCCGCCTCTTTTTGTTTGGTTTGTAGGGGTGTAGCTCAGCTGGTAGAGCATCGGTCTCCAAAACCGAGGGTCGCGGGTTCGAATCCTGTCGCCCCTGCCATTCCATAAGCATCTAATGAAGCGTCCCGTCGGGCGCTTTTTTAGTATCTGCTATAGGGAGTGTGTTGTAAGGTAAAAAGCCCTTGCAATTAGGCGTAAAGACGGTTATTTAACCTCCCTCGGCACACCCATAGATTGGTGTGCCTTGTTGTATTGAGGAAAAAATATGGCCAACCCAGCTAAATTTGTACGTGAAGTTCGTCAGGAGACTAATAAGGTAATCTGGCCCACCCGCAAAGAAACCATGGTATCGGTTGCAATGGTGCTTGTGTTGACCCTGTTGTCGGCGCTGTTCTTCTTGGTGGTCGATAATGTGGTGTCGGCGGCGGTGCAATACGTGTTGGGATTAGGAGGATAATATGAGCGCTGAGGAAGCGAAGGATATCGAGCAGGCAACCACGGAAGAAGGCGGTGTTTCCGCTTCAGCCGAAGCGGTGACAGAAACCCCGGCAGAAGAGATTGCGGATAATACGCAGGAAGCTGCACCCGCAGATGCAACGGAAGATGCATCACTGGCCGAGGCGGCAGAAGAAGCGGCAGTGAATACCGATAATGCTACAGCGCAGGATGCAACCGAACAAGTGGCGGGTGCAGCTGCAACCAAACGTGGCAAGCATCGCTGGTATATTATACACGCCTATTCGGGCTTTGAGAAAAAAGTCGCAGCACAGATTCTGGAGCAGGCGGCACAGAAAGGCCTGAGCGACCAGTTTGAAGAAGTGGTGGTGCCTACCGAAGAAATCGTTGAAGTGCGCCGTGGTAAGAAAGTGCAAGCCGAGCGTAAATTCTTCCCTGGCTATGTAATGGCCAAAATGGTGATGAATGACGAAACCTGGCAGCTGGTGAAAACCACCGATAAGGTGACCGGCTTCTTAGGCGGCGGCGGTGTGCGCCCACAAGCCATTACTGAATCCGAAGCGCAGGCGATCTTCCAGCAAGTAGAAGAAGGCCTGGCCGCGCCAAAGAACGCTGTAATTTTCGAGATTGGCGAGCAGGTGAAAGTGGTGGATGGGCCATTCGATTCCTTTATCGGTGTGGTAGAGGACGTGGACGAAGGCAAAGAAAAGCTGAAAGTGTCGGTGACTATCTTTGGTCGTGCGACCCCAGTAGAGCTGGAGTTCGGTCAGGTAGAGAAGGTTTAACCTTTTGTTATTGTTGGCTTTTTGCGCCGGCTGCTAGAAAAGTCGCCAAAAGCTGAAAAAAATCATTGCAATGCAAACGCATTGCAGTATAACTGTGCGCTCCCTGAGCGAGGAAAAGGGCAAGAAAATGGCAAAAAAAGAAGTTGTTGGACAAATTAAATTGCAGATTCCAGCAGGCAAAGCAAACCCGTCGCCACCAGTTGGTCCGGCGCTAGGTCAAGCAGGCCTGAATATCATGGATTTCTGTAAGGCGTTTAATGATGCGACAAAGGACGTTGAGCCTAACGCTCCGGTTCCGGTCGTCATCAGCGTATATAAAGATCGTAGCTTTACCTTTGTAATGAAGAAGCCACCTGTGTCGTTCTTCATCAAGAAGGCTGCAAAGCTGAAAAAAGGTTCGCAAGAGCCTGGCAAAAAGATTATCGGCAAGATCTCGATGGATTCGATCCGCAAGATTGCCGAGGATAAAATGGATGATCTTAACGCCCACGATGTTGAAGCGGCTGCACGTCAGGTAGCTGGTTCGGCGACATCGATGGGTCTGGAAGTAACGGAGTAACAACGATGGCCAAGGCAGGCAAACGAGTGCGTGCTGCACGCGAAACGGTTGATGTGTCCAAGCAGTATAGCCTGGATGAAGCAGTCAAGCTGGTAAGAGGTGCTGCAAGCGCAAAATTCGACGAAACCGTCGATGTGGCGATGAATCTGGGTGTGGATCCTAAGCACTCCGATCAAATGGTGCGCGGCGCAATTGCTATGCCTAACGGCATTGGTAAGGAAGTGCGCGTGGCTGTGTTTGCGAAAGATGATAAAGCCGAAGCAGCCAAGGCCGCAGGTGCTGATCTGGTGGGTGGTGATGACCTAGCAGAGAAAGTACAAAAAGGCGAGATTGATTTCGATCGTTGTATCGCAACCCCTGACATGATGGGTGTTGTTGGTAAGATCGGTAAAATTCTGGGTCCGCGTGGCCTGATGCCAAACCCTAAGCTTGGCACGGTAACGCCGGATGTAGAGGCTGCGGTTAAAGCGGCGAAAAGCGGGCAGGTAGAGTTCCGTGTGGAAAAAGCTGGCATCGTGCATGCTGGCGTAGGTAAGGCAAGTTTTGACGATGCGAAACTGTCTGAGAATATCCGTGCATTTATCGGCGCTGTAAACAAAGCGAAGCCGGCGGGTGCAAAGGGTGCCTACATTAAGAAAATCACGCTGTCATCGACCATGGGCCCATCGGTCAAGGTTGATGTTGCAGACGTGGCAGCGTAAGCGAGGAAAAAATGGATCGGGCACAGAAAGTAGAATGGGTAGAAGGCGCTAACGACATCTTTAATGGTGCGGAAGTGGTGCTGATCACCCAGTATAAAGGCTTGAGCGTAGCGAAGATGTCTGAGCTGCGTGGTGAAATCCGCAAAGCGGGTGCAAGCTTCAAAGTGACCAAAAACCGCTTGGCAAAGCGCGCGCTGGAAGGCACTAAATATGAGCCTCTGGCTGACATGTTCACGGGTCCGACCGCGATGGCGTGGGCGGATGAGCCGGTAGCAGCTGCGAAAGCAATTGCTGCGTTTGCCAAGGAGAACGAAAAATTGGTTTTGGTGGGTGGCGCATTCGGCGAGCATATGCTGGATGAAGCTGGCATCAAACAATTAGCAACAATGCCGTCGCTCGATGAGCTGCGCGGTAAGATTGTTGCGCTGTTGAATACGCCTGCGACCAATATCGCTGGTGTGTTGCAAGCGCCTGCTGGTCAGGTAGCACGTGTTATCGGAGCGTATGGGGCGCAAGGGTAGCAACATATTTTGTTTAATTTCATTCAAGTGATTGAGAATTGAAGGGGTGAATCATGGCTAACTTAGAACAATTGGTAGAAGATCTTTCTGCACTGTCCGTACTGGAAGCGGCTGAACTGTCGAAGCTTCTGGAAGATAAATGGGGTGTATCGGCTGCTGCTCCTGTAGCGGTTGCTGCTGCTCCGGGTGCTGCTGGTGGCGATGCTG
>PBPD01000116.1 GCA_002725445.1 Rickettsiales bacterium | reverse complement strand
TTTTCAATTCGATTCCGGATGACGATGGCGTAGTGCGTCGTGTGCCGTTGCTGTTGCAAACAAAAGGCGAGATTTATCCTTCTTTGGCGATGGAGGCATTGCGTGTGGCACAAGGGGCATCGTCCTACACGGTCAAAATGGCAGGAGCCAGTGGCGAGACGAGTTACGGTGGCGCTAGCACAGGCATCACCCATTTGCGTAATGGGCATTTCGAGATACCCACCGACAAATACGGTAATTTCCTCATGTATTACACCGATACGGACGCGGCGAATGATCGTTATATTTCGGCATGGCAAGTGCTGGATGATAATTTTGATGCCAGTCTGGTTGAGGGGCATATTCTGTTTTTAGGGACATCTGCACCGGGCCTGAAAGATTTGCGAGCGACACCGATGGATCCCAGCTTGCCGGGCGTGGAAGTGCATGCACAGGCGTTGGAGCAGGTGCTGGCAGAGCAATATCTGGTGCGACCGGACTGGATGGATGGAGCTGAAGTGGTGATGATGCTGGCCTTTGGCATTATCCTCATTGTGGTGATGGCACAGCTGACAGCCATTTGGGGGGCGGTGTTTATGCTGGTGGTGCAGGCCGGGGCGATTTATTTCTCGCTGCATATGTTCCGCACGCACGGCTATCTGATCGACCCGATCAGCCCCGGTATTGCGATTTTGCTGCTGTATCTGACCGAGTCACTGCGCCGTTATATTTCGTCGGAGCAAGAGCGCAAGCAGGTGCGCAGTGCGTTTGGCCAATATATGTCGCCCGTGTTGGTGGAACAATTGGCCAAAGACCCCAACAAGCTGAAGCTTGGGGGCGAGATGAAAGAACTGAGCGTGCTATTTTGCGATATTCGCGGCTTTACGACGATCTCGGAGCAATTTAACGCGCAAGAGCTGACGGCCTTTATCAACCGCTTTCTCACCCCGATGACCAACGTGATTCTGGAGCGCAAAGGCACCATCGATAAATATATGGGCGATTGTATTATGGCATTCTGGAACGCGCCATTGGACGATGAGGAACATGCACGCAATGCCAGCGAGGCAGCGCTTGGCATGTTTGCCGAATTGCGGGAGCTGAATGCAGAGCGCAAGATGCGCGCAGGGGAAGAAGGCAGAGAGTATTTGCCGGTGAATATCGGTATCGGCATTAACACAGGCGAAATATGCGTGGGCAATATGGGCTCGGAGCAGCGCTTTGATTATTCCGTGCTGGGCGACGATGTGAATCTGGCCTCGCGGCTGGAAGGGCAGTCCAAGACCTATGGGGTGGATATTGTGATCGGTGAGAACACACGATGCCAGCTGGAGAATATGGCGTTGTTGGAGCTGGATTTGATTAGGGTGAAGGGGAAAACATCGGCGGTGACCATTTATGCGTTGATGGGCGATGAATCCCTGTACGAGAAGCCAGCGTTTCAGGAGCTGGTAGATTTGTGGAAGAAAACCCTGAAAGCTTACCGTACCAAAGAGTGGGACGGGGCGAGAAACTTTATTAATCTGTGTCGTACCCAAGTGGCTAAGCTGGAAGGGGTGGAGCTGGAAACGCTGTTCCGTTTATATGAAGCGCGTATTGCTGCCTACAAGATCACCCCGCCGCCAGAAGATTGGGACGGCGTGTTTATCGCCACATCGAAATAAGAAACACTCGCTATTAAGGGCGTTCACCGAGATAGATACCGCCACCGGTGATGGTTTCATCTACGCCGCCTGCGCCTATAGAGTCAGTCTGCACGTGGAAATAGCCGCCAATTTCTTCGGCATTCGGGCCAAAGGTGGCGCCAGACGTAGAGCCTACAGAAGGCTGCGACCCATTGGTATAGCCCAGACTGTCGGTAAAGGTGGCGTCCATATCGCCACTGAAGGTAGCAGCGCCTGTGGGGGCTATGGTCAGGGTGTTTGTGTTCTGCATTTGCAGTTGCACGCCTGAGAAGGCTACGTTGAGATCGCCGCCCGCAATGGTGCGGTTATTAAGATCGACATTGGCATTAAGTGTGCCTACTTCGTTGATCATCTCTGTAACGCCTCCACCTTCAATTGCAAAGCTGCCGGCTGCCTGTCCCGTATAGGTAACGGTGCCGATGTTCTGCGGTACAACCGCGCTGCTGAAATTTTGTGTGATTTCGCCTGCCACGTAAGGCACCAGACCTGTCATAACATCGGGGATGCTGCTGACATCGTTATCAATGCCTTCGGCACTCCACACACCCCAATGGGCAAATTCGCAAGTGCCACACACGGCTTGTGCAGAATTATGCGGCGCAGCCATAATGGCACCATTATCCAGACCACCTGTCGCCGCAATATCAGCTGCATACATGTCTTTCTGAATCACAGCGCTGTTAGTGCCGACACTAACCGTGGTTTGCGCAGTGGTGTTGAAGGCCTGCGACGGGGTGAGGTCTGCATCGACTGCCCATACATTCATACTGCCGCTGACCGACGAATTGGAGTTTAGCAGAGATATCGCCAGATCGTCTGCTTTGATACGGCTGATTGTGCCATCTTCTGCCACAGCAATGCCAGCGCTGAAGCCTTCGTGATTAATGTCTGCAGCATTAAATTGTGCGGTTAAGTCCTGCAAGGTTGAAGCCCCATCGCCGATAGCCAGTGGTTGTTTTACCAGCAATGTAGAGCCATCCTGATCAACGGTTGCTTCCAGCAACATGCTTTCGATGAGTTTGTTAGCATCGTCTACTACGCCGAGCAGATTTGCTTTCACCTCCATGGTGCCATTATCTACATAGAATTCGTTTTCCTCGATTATACCGCTAAGATCGTCATCGGCGTTGAAAGCATTGTAGACTGTACCGCTCAGTGCAGAGCCACCATTGAGCAAACCGCCCACGAGGTTGCCAGCAGCCAGTGCGCCGGTGCCTGGTTTTACATCACCAAAGGTGGCAATCATGCCCGGCTCGTCTGTATATTCATCGCCTGCAAAATCGATATAGCCGCCTAAGAATTTCTTCCGCTGGTAATCGACAAACACACCGTTGCTGCTGCCATAGCCGCTATCTAACAGGCTGCCATCTTCAAAGCCAGCCAAGGCATTATAGTCAAAGAAGCCGAACCTATCGGTGCTGCTGGAAGATAAATCAACGTGCATCTCCGGCAGGAAGTCATATTCTACGACGCCATTGCTGGCATAGATTGAGACTGCATTGTTTCCGATGATACTGTCATACACCGAGCGCGCATTGGCAATGTCGGTCAAATTATCCTGCAGTGGAGACGATACAATATAGCTGCGCACATGCTGTACATCGCCGGTGTCCTTATCATCCCATTTTACGTCATAGAAACGGAAAGTGTCCTCGTAGGAGCGGTAAGCACGACTGTAGAAATTATTGACCAGATAGACTTCGCCATTTTCTTCCTCAAAGAAGACATCCGCATCACTCAGTGCCATAAACGCACCGTAAGGCCCCGAAGTAAGCGAGCCGAAATACGCATTATAGGCGGCGATGGTATAGTCGGCAGAATCCAGTGCACCATCATCGCGGGTCATTAGGATGTCGATATCGGTGCCATTGATAAAGCCCTCTAACGAACCTTCTTCGCTAACGCCGCCTGCGCCTTCATCTTTGAACGCGTAATAGCCTTTATATTCCGCTGCTGCGGGTAGAGATGGTGCGGTGTCAGACCATAAGGTTGTATTGCCAAAATAATCCTGCCCGGTGACGGTGATGGTGACATCAGCTGTACTGGTAGTGATGCCGTCATTCGCATCATAATCGATCGTGTCTGTCAGTGTCATGCCTGCGCCAACCGATACGTCTGAATTGAGCGTGTAGGTCGTGGTGCCGTCGCTTTGCACGTTCAGCACACCATAGGTGCCAGCATAGTTGCCCACTACTGCGGTTAGCGCGTCACTATCCGGGTCTGTATCGTTGCTCAACACATTGATGGATGCGCTGGTCATGTCATCATCAAGCATATTGATAATATCATTCACCGCGCTTGGAGCGCCATTGGCAGGGGTAGGCGGCGGTGGTGGCGGAGGAGGTGGCGGAGGAGGCGTGTCATCGTCGCCATCGTTTGGATCGGTTGGCTCGGTTGGATCGTCATCGCCGTCGATTGGGTCACCATCACCATCCGTTGGCCCGTTTGGATCCGTCGGATCGGTTGGATTAGTAGGCGTTGTAGGATCGTCATCACCATCGGTTGGGTTCGTTGGATCTGTAGGATCCGTTGGGAAATCGTCCGGACGGTTTGGCAGTTCGACCGTCGGATCTTCCGCTATTTCCTGCGTGGTGTTACGGCGGTTTTCCTCGTTGGAGCCATCTGTTGGCACATCTGCCGTGTTCAGGCCGGTGCCAATGCCTGTTTCGCCTCCGTCATTAAAGGCGAGCGTTTGGGTGCTGCCACCTGCTGTATTTGAGTCGTTACCGCTTGTTCCGTCTGTGTTGGCATTATTGCTGTTGCCATTGCTGCTTTGCTGGTTGTTCTCGCCATCACCTTCGCCTTGAGCGTCGTTACTGGTGCTGCCCGAGCCGCTGTTGAAACCGCCTGAGTTGTTTACAGCGCCTTGGCCTTCCTGCTGCTCCACCGTCTGTTCGGTGCTGAATCCGCCCAGTGCATCGTTCAGCCCTGGTGTGCTGCCGCCTTGAGGTGCGGTGTTGGCGGCCTGATTGACAGGCGAATTGTTGAGGAAGCCACCAATTTGTGAGCTCGAGAGCATAACAGGCCCTTGCCCGCCGCCGTTAAATTGCGCGCCTTGCCCCATCGGGACAGGGGTAGGGGAGCCGCCGGATGGCGTCATAGAGCCTTCGCCAAATAGTACAATGCCGGTAGTGCCACTGCCCTGTTGGTGATGTACATCGCCAATGCCGCCACGGATACCGATGGTGGCCACCGGCGTTTTGATTTCTACAGGCTCTTTTTTCGACAATGCGCCACCGATAAAGCGGAATGCGCCCTTTGCCCCTTGCATGGTCATTTTATTGCCGCTTGTCGCTTTGGGGTCGAATACGAATGTATCTACCTTGATCGAAGAGCCCGGGCTGACAGTGAGGGCGGAGCGATCCAGAAACATGATTTGTGCCGAGGATGCATCGCCTGTATTGACCGTTTCATTCAGATAGATAGCATCGCCGTTTTTAACGCTACGTGATTCGCCTGCTTCGTCCAGCACAGTGATGGTGCCGTTATGCGCGCCGATAACGCCTACTTTGGTGGCGGCATGCGCCATGCCTGCCAGTGCAAAGAATGCAGCCGAAGCCAAAGCGGTTTTGCTGAGTATATTGAGCGTACGAATCATGCTGTTATTACCTTTTTATGCTTAGCAGGGTGCGCCGCCTGAGCATTTACCAATATAAATACCCGTGCCTTGCACATTATTGGGAGCATTACCTTGCCCGCCATTATCGTTATAATAGAAATTGCCGCCAATTTCGGTGGCGTTTGGCCCAAAGAGTGCGCCGTTAGCTATGCCATCCAGCGTGTTTACGCCATCCGAGCCGTTCAGTGTAACATTTACAAAAGACGCATCGCCCGTGCCACTAATCACGGTGTTGCCGCATGCACTTGCGCCTGCACAGCTTAATGATACAGGGCTGCTGTTAATGTCGAAATTCTCGATTTCGCGTGTGCCCATATTAATGTCGGTGCTGAAATTGCCGAAGGTGTTGCTAAGCGTGTTGCCGGCAAGATCGTGATGGGTGGCGGCCACATCGCCCGAATAGGTGATGGTGGTGCTATCCCAGCTGTTCGCAGTGATAATGCTGCTTAGCTCTTGCGACATCTCGCCAGCTACGTAAGGCACTGCAGGCGCTACAATGTTTTTGTTGGCATTGCTAGGGTCTGGGTTGCCTATGCTCCACGCGCCCCAATGGGTGAATTTACAGCTATTACACATGGCGGCACCGCCGTCATTCTTGCCTGCGCCGATAATCACGCCTTGTGGGTCGTCAGCGCTGGCAATGTTCAGCACTGAACTGCCGCGATAATTAATATAACCATTGCGTGCGGCAAACAGGCGTTTGGTAATGTAGGTATTGGCGCGGCCTGTGGCAGGGTTATTGCTCACGCCCCATTCGGTAAAGATATCATCCGCTCCCGTAGCAGAGCCGTAAGGGGTGGTTGGATCGGTTGCACCGATGAGTGCGCCCACATTTTCATCCCCTGCCTGAGGGGTGCCTTCGAAATAATTAATCTTGACCGTGCCAACACCTGTGCTGGAGTTTTGGCCATAATTGATGAATGCCCTATGTATGGCGACAGGCGCAGCGGTGCGGTCGATCACGCTGACGAAGCCACCAGTGAAGCCTTTATGGGTGCTGTTGGTGTGGGTATTGCGCACATCAGGGCCGGTGTAGGCATGTTGCGTGGGCGAATAGGTGATGGGCTGAATGGAATCCAGACTCGTGCCGCCTTCTAGCTCGTCATAGATGGTTTGCACGACCATGCCATCAATTGGCCGCTCGTTTGATGCGCGGGGCGCTGTGACAAAAATATTGCCGGTGTCTATGTGTACCGTGCCGGTTTTAATGGCGGTGTCCGAATAGGTCTCCTGCGTGCTGGATTGGTAGACTTTGGCTACGTTCACCATATTGCCACCCATGAAATCGGTGCCGCTGAAATTAAAGTCACCCGCCGACATATTTTTCAGTTTGCCGTAGGCAGCATAAATGCCTGCTACGCCGCTGGATGCGCTGGTGCGTGAGCCATCCCAGTCAAGGTGCGTGAACAGGAATTTACCCGCATCCCAGTCAAATAACATGCCCTGATTGCTGGTTATTTCGCCACGTCCCCACGAACCGCCTGGCACAGCCGCTACGTCGAAGAAGCCAAACTCGGTGCCGGGGGTTAAAATTTCGGGTAGGAAGTGGAAAGAGCTGATGCCCCCATAATTGTCGCTTACGCGCTGCATCAATGTCTCGTTCAGCGTGTTGTTGTAAATCACATTCTGATAGCGGAGCACCGCATCAGCTGCCGTGGTGACGCCTGTGCCGAATA
This sequence comes from Rickettsiales bacterium, assembly GCA_002725445.1. Classification (GTDB taxonomy): domain Bacteria; phylum Pseudomonadota; class Alphaproteobacteria; order Rickettsiales; family UBA3002. Next base: position 469 of record PBPD01000116.1, on the reverse strand, counting down.
ATTTGTGGCCAAACCAGAATGCATGGTGGGTGTCGTTATAGCCCGAACCGGAATCGGTCAGGGCTTCGTAGTAATACATTCCTTTGCCGGGGCTGACATAGGCATTGGTGTCGGCCCAGCTGCTGCTGCCTGCAATGTCAATGGTGGGATTTGCATCGAACCCACTATTCACCTTCGACAGGCTAATCGTTTCTGCCGCGCCGCCATTGCGCTCGCCTTCGAATGTGTTGCCAGCCTGATTCAGCACCACATGCACACTGCCTTGGTCTGATAATGTATTATAATTATCTTCAAAGCTGAACTGGCCTTTCAATGTAGGGTTCGGTGGTGCAGGGCACGGTGTGCAACCACATGGGCCTGTACAGCTGGTGCTGTTGCCCGGCGGGGTAGGGTTTTCAGGTTCATCAGGCGTGTTTGTTGGGTCATCCGGATTATCGGTTGGCTCGTCCGGAGTGTCGGGATTATCCGG
>PBPD01000115.1 GCA_002725445.1 Rickettsiales bacterium | reverse complement strand
GCCATACCGACAGTGTCGGCACGCTTGAATATAATAAAAAGCTGGCCGCCTCGCGCGCAGCCGTAGTGCATGATGCGCTGGCCGCAGCAGGCATTCCCCGCACTCGCCTGCACCGCACAGGCTATGGCGAAGCGCAGCTGACATTACCCACCGAAGATGAAGTACCGCATGCATTTAACCGTCGGGTAAAAGTTGAGTTTGCATATTGACCCTTCATTGGGTAATGTCCGACTCTAAAGTATAACAATAAGAATATGGAAACGCTCGATATGCGCATTGGCATTGCATGTGCAGCATTATTGCTGTTATTGGCTGGCTGTACGACCCACAGTCTACAAGAGCTGCGACGCACCACCCCCACGGGTGATCCGTTCTCGCAGGCACTGGCACAACTGTATCTCGATTTCTCAGAACTGGAAGCCATGCAATATGACTGGTGGGCCTCCAAATATTTTGCCGATAAAGGCTTGATGGCGGCTTACGGCAAACAAGTACCGCCTGAGCTACCCGAAAACTGGGATATCTCGGAACATCACCTGATGGAGTTAGCCTCAGCACGTCAAACCTTGCTGGGCAAGCTGAACGAACGCAATATCGCCGCCAACCCTAAAAAAGCCGCCCGCATGCAGTTCTATTTTGATTGCTGGGTTGAGCAATTGGAAGAAAATTGGCAAATCGCTGAGATTGCGCATTGCCGCGATCAATTTTTTGCCCTGCTGGACGAAGTAGATGCCCCTGTGATTACACCCGTAGTCACCACCACCTCGTACATTCTGTATTTCCCGTGGGATAGTGCAGAGCTGCAAGAGAATGCGCGTCATGATCTCAGCATGGTGGTCGATGACCTGACCAACACGCAAAATTATGAAGTGGTAATCAATGGCCATACCGACACGTCGGGCACAGAGCCCTATAATATGGAGCTCTCTCAGCGCCGTGCGGAACGTGTGCGCAACGAGTTAATCAGCAGTGGCATTGTTCCGGAACGCATCACCTATTTCGCCTTCGGCGAGACCGATCCGCAGATTCCAACGGGCGACGGCGTTCGCGAGCCTGCTAACCGCCGTGTAGAAATTTTCCTCGAATAGGCGCACATGGATTTTTTCACGCAAGCCGCTGTGCAAGAACGTCTGATCGTTCTGGCCATTGCGCTGTGCGCCGCTTGGGTGCTCGGCGGCCCGCTCACTCTTTACCGCTCGCTCGGCTTGCATAAACCGTCACGCGCCTTGCGCAAACGCATTCACAAACTGGAACGCAAACTTAATCGTAGCAACCGCTCTGCGGGCAAATTGGTCTATCGGGGTATCATTCTTTTTCTGGCATTAACGGCGCTGGCTGCAGCCTTTGCCGCATGCGTCATCGCCATCCGCCAGATTTGGAGCTACGGTATCTATATAGAGATGGCGGTTGTCGCCTATCTCCTGCCCATGCGTTATGCATTTGGCCGCACTGGCCTGGTGCACAAGGCGCTGGAAAAAAACAAACCTGCACATGTGCGCAAAACCCTCTTTGCCATGGCGCGGCGTGACACATCCAACATGGACGAACATGCGATGGTGCGTGTTAGCACCGAGTATCTGGCGGTGCAATTCGCCTCCAAACTGGTAGCCGCTATGTTCTGGTATGCCGTAGGCGGCATTTTGGCGCTCTGCATCACCCGCATATGGTATGTGCTGGCAGACATTATTGGCTACGACTCCAAACGCCTTATTGCCTTCGGCTGGGCCGCACGCCAGATGGATTATGCCGCGCAATGGCTTCCTGCACGGCTTGCCAGCCTTTATATTATTACCGCCGCCTTGTTTGTGCCGCGCTGCTCTTTCACCAAATCCATCAAAGCCATTTGGCGCGATGCAGGCAAACTCGCCTCCAGCAACCGTGGCTGGCCGATTGCTGCTATGGCAGGCGCATTACATATTACCCTTGGCGGCCCCCGCAAACTCGACAACCACCTCATCCAGGATGGCTGGATCGGGGAAGGCACCGCTAAGGCCACACCGCGTCACTTGTACCGTGCGCGCCTGCTATTTCTATGCTGTAATTTATTAGTTTTGCTGGAATTGGCCGGCATTCTCATGTGGCTTCGCCAATAAAAATCCGCACACTAGGCGCTAAAGCGCTTTTCAGCGCTGCAAAAAATCCGTATAACTCGGTCACGGGAACGAGTTATGGTCATTAGACGCTTACGTAAGAAACAGGACAAAGCGGCTTCCGACGTATTGGAAGACGCGGTAAACCTGCATCAGGCCGACTATGTGTCGGTAGGCGACCTCATGTACACCCTGCATGAGCGCGGCTTTGGGCTTCTATTGGTGATTTTTGTACTACCTAATTGCGTACCCATTCCCGTGCCGCCTGGCATCTCAAGCCTGTTCGCCATTCCTCTGTTATTCCTGTCGGTACAAATGATTGGGGGGCGCCATGCGCCGTGGCTCCCTAACTGGCTGAAAACAAAAAAGATACGACGGTCTCTGCTTGCCAGAATTATCGCCAAGGCCTCACCGCGCCTGCGCAAAGTGGAGAAATTGTTACGGCCGCGCTTTTCCTTTGCCAGCAGCCAAACGGGCGAGCGTATTATAGGTCTGTTTTGCATGTTATTCTCGCTGAGCATCGCCATTCCGTTGCCATGGACCAATTTTGTACCTGGTTTGGGCATTCTTGTTATGTCGCTGGGATTGCTGAGTAAAGACGGTGTCACCATCCTTATAGGCTGCCTGATTGGGCTGCTGGGTGTGGCAATGGCCGGCTTCGTGGTTCTCTTTGGTGCCAAGGCGCTGATGGCCATTCTGCCGTAACGCCCAAAAGCACTATTTTTCAGCCCCTAACGCACCCGACTGTAACAAAAACTTCACGGAAAACCAGTGGGTTTAGCGTTTATATCCACATCCCAATACAGTACACTATAAATGCACGAAACTAATACAGGATTTGGATTGTGGCACGGGAAGCTGACAATACAAACGGAATCAGACGCGTGAAACGAAGCGAGATTAAAGAGAGTAATCCGCCGCACACCACAACGGCGTATATACCGCTTTACACGCCACCAGACGTACGTCTGGGGCTGGCCTTGCTGCCTGCGCGCTATGTGCTGCGTGGCGGCCTGAAAAGCCTGACAAATGCCATCACGCCTAACGAAGTCCGCCAACCTTTCTACGATTCTATTGGTCGTTTTTTTGGATTCAACAAAGACGCAGGCCAGACAAAGAATCAGGTCAATAAACTGATTGATGCCCATCCTGAATTTAAGGAAGAACTGGAGAAGATCGTATCGGAAGATGGGCGCACGATGGCGCAAGTTTCGCAGAACGATATGGGCCGAGCCCTAAAATACACGCCATCTGGCCAGAAACTTAATGCGGCGGTGAAAGAGTGTCTGTCGGAATGGGGCCTGAGTGGGCGCGCAGAGAATATGCTGCAATATGCGTTTATTGAGGGCAATGAAGGTAGAGTAGGGCGCATCACGGATCGCAGCATAAAGGATATTCACCACGCCATTCAAAGCAACCTGTTCAATTTCAGCTATGACACCGCACTGGGTGTTGGCAGTGTGGGGATGGACAGCGCGCTGACCAATCGCGCCATCAACGATATGAAGAGTGTGTATTCCGAGGCGATTGCCTATGAAAATGGCAAAAAACCCAAAGACGTGACCCTTGGCGATATTTTCAAAAGTGAAAATAAAATTATCCGCTCCACCAAACGCAATTTTATTCGCAAATCGTTTGAGCGCTTTGGCACTGACACATTATTCTTCCTGCGCCATTTGCGTGTGCCAGTCAAATTCGCCTGGGTTGAAGCGGGCGAGCTGGCGATTGGTGCAAAAGGTTTGCTCTGGGCAAACGATGTATGGGGCCGTGAGCCCACCATGCTTGAAAGCTTTACCTATTTCATCAACGACAAACTGAATCCAAAATTCGGTATTGGTGACCCGATTTCATCTGGTGATATCATCAATTTCTATCAGCAATATTGCTCCATCTATCACCCTGAGCAAATGTTCAAATCGATTGAAGGGCCAAACATTACCGAGGGGCGGACTTGGGCGCGTGGCGAAGTGATTTTCGACCGTGTCGCTTATCTGATGAACCATACCTATAACTACAAGCATACCACCGAGATCGACCCTGAGACGAATCTCCCTGTGCCTTCTGCCCATTTCGACTTGCCGAAATTTATCTATCTATTGGGGCATGATCTGATCAACCCATTGCAGCCCGAAATGACCATGGCTTTTGTGGAAGTCGCCAATAGCTATGGCATGGATGCAGTGAAGGATATGGAAGCGCAAATGCACGATAAAGTGCCGTTGCGCGATATGCTGGCGCAATATCCTGTCGATATTCAGCGCGTGATGGAAACCCCATCGCAAGCAGGGGTGTCCAGCTTTATTGGCAGCCCACAAGGCAGCTCACAGCCTGCTCCACGCCCGCGTAGTCCCGAGGAAGAACGCTACGAAAATCAGCGTGCGAACAACCAGAAGAACGCCTCACACACCAAAGCACCCAAAGCTGTCATCGAAGTACGAGACGCACAATTACAAGAGCGCTTGCAACAGGCAGAGCAACAAAACCTCACCCGTCACTAAGTATCGCTAATTTCAAATAAATGGGCGAATGCTACGCGCAATGTCATGATCGCGATGCACATACACATGCATCATCATGCCGAGCGCCAACATCGTTGTCAGCAGGAAGGTACCGCCATAAGATAACAAAGGCAGCGGCACTCCTACCACCGGAATCAAACCCATAACCATCGCCATATTGATGAATATATGCACAAACAGCAGTGCGGCCACTCCTGACGCAATAAGCCCGCCAAAAAGATGGCGCGAACGTACAATCAGCGCAATCGTGAAGCTGAGCAAGATACCATATAACAGTAACAATCCCACACTACCTGCAAAGCCCATTTCTTCCGCCAGCATGGTAAAAATAAAGTCTGTCTGCTTCTCTGGCAAAAAGTCCAGCTGCCCCTGACTGCCTTTCAAAAACCCCTTGCCCCACAGCCCCCCAGAGCCGATAGCAATAATCGACTGCGTAATGTTATAACCCGCCCCTAACGGATCCTGTGACGGGTCAAGAAAGGTGAGCACACGCTGTTTTTGATAGGAATGCAAAAATTGCCAGCCGACAGGCGCACTGATAGCGGCCAGCAAACCAAGCGCCACGAAATAACGCCAGGATACGCCCGCTAAAAAGAAGATCGTTATACCTATACAGCCGAGAATAGTCGCCGTACCCAAATTAGGCTGGCGCAGCACCAACATGATAGGCAAAATCATTAGCAGTGCGGGAATAACCAGCATCATCGGCGAGCTTACATCTTCAGGGTGGCAGAAATGGAAATAACGTGCCAATGCCAATATTAGCCCCAGCTTCATAAGCTCTGATGGCTGCAACGTAATAGGCCCCAGCTGGATCCAGCGCTGCGCGCCCATGCCAATAAATCCGCCTACTTCCACCAAAACCAGCAACACCAAACAGGCAAAATAGAATAAATACGCAAAGCGCATTAGCAGATTGATGGGCAACATCGATATAACAACCAATGCCACCAGCCCCACAATAAAGCGCATAATTTGCGGTTTGGCCCAAGGCTCCAAACTACCGCCTGCAGCAGAATACTGCATGGCAAACCCTATACAGGCCAACAAAATGATCAGGAAAAGCACCGGCCAATGTAATTGCAGCAACTTGCCCCAATTCACCAAACGGTTACTATCTAATGCACTGCTCATGCGGTCTCATCCTGTTCTTTTGCGATGGATTGCATTTTCAATAATACATCTTTTGCGACCGGTGCAGCCGCCGCACTACCGCTGCCACCATGCTCTATGATTACACTCGCCACATAGCGCGGATTGTCATAAGGCGCAAAACCCACAAACAACGCATGGTGACGGTATTTCCATGGCAAGCGCGATTGATCCATACCACGTTGTGTAATGCGCCGCACCTGCGATGTTCCGGTTTTTCCGGCCATAGTAAATTCTGGCTGGGTAATGCGATGCCAATAGGCTGTACCACGTGGGCTGTTATTCACTTGCCACATCCCGTCGCGTATCGCTTGCAGATGTGCCGGATCAAACTCACACGCATCGAATTCAGGCACCTCTTCTCCTACCTCCAGCCGTGGCATAACCTGCTTACCTGTGGCCATACGCGCGGTCATCACCGCCAATTGTATGGGTGTCGCCAACACATATCCCTGCCCAATACCTGCATTCACCGTGTCACCTGCGGTCCAGCTTTGCCCGTAGCGTTCTTTTTTCCATTCCGGCATCGGCATAAGCCCGGAACGTTCGCCCGGAAGCCCAACATCTACGCGTTGCCCCAACCCGAAGCTTCGCGCCGCCTCGGCTACCTTTTCCATCCCCAGCTTGTGCGCCAGATGATAAAAATAGGTATCACAGGATTGTGCCAGTGCCTGTTGCAAATCCATCGCTCCGTGTCCACCGGCTTTCCAGCAATTAAAGCGATGATTCCCCAAATAATAATGCCCCGGGCAGTAAATGCGTTGATGGGGTGCAATCATTTCGTCTTTGAGCGCTGCAAGCGCCACTATCATTTTAAATGTTGAACCGGGCGGGTATTGGCCAGCAATTGCCTTATTCATTAGCGGGTTCTTTTCATTGCCCATCAACTCGTTCCAATAGCTCTGCGTGATGCCCACACTAAAACTATTGGGGTCATATGCGGGCATAGAGGCCAGCGCCTTCACACCACCATCCCGCGTGTCCATCACCACGATAGCACCGCTCTCGCCCCCTAGCCTTTCTGCAGCGTAGGCCTGTAATTCAGCGTCGATAGTTAAGCGAATATCCTCGCCCGCCTTTGCGGGTTGGCGCGCAATCTCTCGTACGCTCAGTCCCAATGCATTTACCTCAATCTTCTTGCTGCCTGCCACGCCGCGCAAACGCGTGTCGAACAAGCGCTCCGCGCCCTCCTTACCAATCTTAAAGTCGGGCAGGCGCAACAAAGGATTCGAGCCTTCCTTCTGCTCTTCCTCCGACACTTTGCCTACATAGCCAATCATATGTGCCGCCTGTTCGGCAAAGCCGTAATAGCGCAACTGGCCTTCTTCTACCATCAAGCCCAACAGCTCTGGCATATGAAATTCCACCCGCGATAATTCATCCCACGGCACATACTCTTTTACCAGCAATGGCTGCACGCGAGGACCGGCATCTATCGCTTTATGCAAGGCTTCCATACGCTCCGGCGACAGAGAAAGCAGTTTAGACAGTTTATTAAGCGTTGCATGCGCCTGTTTATTTTTTTCGCGTGAAAGAAAAACCCTGAAATTGATCTGGTTGGTAGCTAACGGCTTGCCTCTGGCATCAAGTAGCTGACCACGCTGAGGTGGAATCAGCTGAATTTTAATACTGTTGCCCTCAGCCAGCGTTTTATATTCGCGCGCATTTGCTAATTGCAGATAGTAAAGTCGTCCCAGTAGCACCGTGCCCGCTGCAGCCTGCACCCCCGCAAACACTAACGTGCGGCGTGTGAGTTTCTTATGAAGGGGAGACGACTTACGCATAGCCTATCTATAAGCCACTATTTCTCTGGCTGCAAGATTCGTAGCTTCGCGATAGCATATTGCATTAAACTATGTACCAACGGATAGAGTGTAGCAGCAGCCAGCCATTGCAACACAAAACCCAAGGCAGGTCTGGCGTCATAATGATAGAGCGATAAGGCTGCCCATAGCACAAAGAAAAACACTGCTGAGGCAAGGGCAAAACCAATCCACAACACCACAAAAT
>PBPD01000114.1 GCA_002725445.1 Rickettsiales bacterium | reverse complement strand
TGTCGTTGCCCTGACCGCCGAGCAAGGTGTCATCGCCGGTGCCGCCATACAGCACGTCGCCTGAGCCGTTGCCGAGCACCAGATCGTTGCCAGCGCCACCATAGACTGTGTCGGCCTCGTCGGCCGGGTTATATTCCGAGCCGCCGCCATAAACGGAGTCGTTGTCTTCGTTGCCATAGACATGGTCGTTGCCACGGCCGCCATAGATGAGGTCACTGCCGCTATTGCCATAGAGATGGTCGTTGCCGCTGTTACCATAGACCTGATCATTGCCGCTGCCCGCGGTAATCTGGTCGCCGCTATCGTCGGTATCGACCACGCCATCGCCACCAAAGAGTGTGTCGTTGCCGTTGCCGCCTGCGAGGGTATCCGCGCCGTTGCCGCCGTTAAGCTGGTTGCCCAGATCGTTACCTGTGATGTTGTCGCCCGCAATGGTGCCGTAGGCGTTTTCGATGTTAGCGCCGTAAGCGATGAGAATTTTGTCCATACCAATCGTACTTTCAAAGGCGAGGCCTTCGCGTAAGTCTAACGTGGCGCTGCCGCTATAGCTTTGCGCGGTGAGGGTGTCGGTGCCTGCGCCATCCCACAGGGTGAACAGGTTGCCATTGCCAGAGACATACGACCCACCATCAAAACTATAGGAGGTGTCACCGCTGTTGTAGCTGGTGTTGGCGCCGTAAATATGTTGCAGGGCGGCGATGTCGTAAATTTGCAAGCCTGCTGGTGCATGATAGGTGTAGCCCGTATCGCCGTAATAGCCATTATAGGACATGACGGTTGCACGCTCGGTATCTTCAGAATCGGGCAGGTAAGGGCCGCCAACGCTGCTGCCTGTGCTGTCGTAATTGCCACTATGCTTCAGGCCAACGCTGTGGCCCAGCTCGTGTAGCAATGTGCCATAGCCGGAATTGCCCAGATTAATATCCAGATCGTAGCGCACGGTGGTTTCGGCTGCTGTTAGCTCCGTGCCGTAGTAACGATAGTAGGACACGCCGGTGGTGTTGCTGGAGCCATAGGAATGGCGCGCAAAGGTCATAGCAGCATCGGTGCCACCTTGGGTGAAGGTGATGTTAGCCACATTGGAGAATTCTTGCATGGCTTGCAGTGCGAGCGCCTGATCGGCCGCGCTGAATAAGGTGCCGCGCGAGCTGCTGGCGAAGGTATATTCGACGGAGGCTGACTGGTTAACCGTGCCGCTCCAGCTTAAATCATCGGTAAGCGAATCTATGTAATTCACGCCTATGTTGAATGAACCAGCCCCGCTGCTGGAGGAGGTTTCCCCCGCTGCTTCGATATGGTTAGGTCCTTTTTGTTGGTAGGCGCGGCCTTCCTGTACGCATACAAAACACATGATTGCTATCCTTCGCTGTTATCTTCTGTGCAGACACCAGTTAAACAGAGAAGTATTAAAGAAGCGTTAGCTCTATGACACAATAGCTTATAAATAAAAAAGCCCGCATGAAGCGGGCTTTTTACAGAGCTAAGGGTAGGGAAAATTAACGTGCGTGCACTTGCACCGAGCGTGCGGCAATTTCGCGTTCGCCCAGATCTTCCTGAATCTGGCCTGTAACGGTAACTTTATCGCCGATATTCACTGTTAGCTCGTCCGACATTTCAACATCCACATCGCCTTGGGCGCTGGTTTTCACCGTGAATTCATTGTCGATTTCGTCCAGATCGCTCACCACACCCGACACTGTGACCGTGCCTGAGGTAGGCAATTGCGGTTTTGCCTGCGAATCCAGATCAATGCCGAGAATCGTATCATCACTGTCCGCGCGTTCAACCGTGTCGGCATCGGCCTGCTCGTCGGTTTTCTTGGCATGTTCGATCACGGTGATCTGCGTGCCTGAGATTTCCTTCTCGCCCAGATCATCCTTCATAGTGCCCGTTACGGTTACTTTATCTCCCGTATTCACATTTACTTTATTACTGGTTTCCACATCAATTTCACCTGACTCGTCCTGCACGGTGAATTCGTTGTCGATGAGGTCTATCGATGTTACTTCACCGCTGATGGTTACCTGACCTGCCTCGGGCAATTCAGAAATGGCTTCAGCACTGATAGCGCCTTCTACTGCGTGAGCGGTGTTTTCAGCCGCTTCCTGAAGGCTTGCGGCCATGGCAGGGGTGGATAGCAACGTGGTGGATAAAATAGCGAGGGTTAACGTTTTCATAGGGCGTACCTTTGGGTTGTTGAATTACTCTCACGGTACGCTTGCCCATTTCAAAAAACGATGCGGCTGAGTGCAGATATAAATAAAATAGAAGTAAAGTGGCAGGCTAATCAGTTGCTTAGTGGATGGCTTTGCTTTGGTGTGCTTCATCCAGCATGCGCTTGGCCAGACCTTCCTGATGGTTGGATTGGGGGCCTTTATCGACAATCTCCTTGATTTTTTTACCCGATTGCGTCGCTGATACGACGGTGGGTTCAGTGCCGCCTACGGCAATGCCGGTTTCGACCACGGGCGTGGTCGCGTTGATGCCCTGACTGTGCACCATGCCGCGTTCCATGGCAAACATGATCGAGCGGTTATAATCCACGGTTCTGCTGTATGCATCGCGTGCACCCTGAAACGCATTAATCAGGCCGGTCATCGCGCCGCTAGACAAAGCAAAGGCAGTGGCAACTGTGGCCATGCCTGCTTCTGCAATAAAGCCTGCACCGCTCAAAAACGGTAATGCGCTTGCCACAACGGGGAAGGCGGCAACGGTGATAACGCCTGCTAAAGCACCGAGTACGGCACCGGTGAGTGCGCCGCGCAGCAACCCAAATCCGAAGCCTTTAACGGCTTCCCATTGGGGGCGTCTGAATGGAAGCTGCGCCATTAATGCACTCTCCCTTCTGCTGCGGCCAAGGCGGCTTGTTGCTGTATCATATCGCTATGACTGGCGTGTGAGCCACGCTCAACAATTGCTTTAATTGCGTTGCTTTGGCTGTGGCCAGGATGATGGTGCGTGTGGTCTACCTTCGGGCCAACCGTATTATAGGGGCTGTGTGCCTGCTTGCCTGCCTCATGTGCCTGATGCAGGCCGGCGGCGTTTTCTTCGCGCACGGCTTCGTATGTGTCGCGGGCAATATTGTAGGATTCTGTTACAGACATGACTGCGGCGGTAATGCCAGCATTGAAAAACATTTGTACATGTAGAGGCACAAATCCGGCCATTACTTCAAACGCACCGCCAACCGCGAATATGCCAGGCACAAGTGCGGCAGATGCAGCGAAAAAGCCGGCGGCGACTATACCAATGCCAACACCTAAAATAGCGCCTTTCACCAGCCCGCGCGAAAAAGAGGGGAAGGCGGCTTTGGTAGCTTCAAAAAATGCGTTTTTACGTGAGGCCATAGTTTTCTCAATAATATCGCAATCAGTATAGCAGGCGAGATGAATGGCTTGTGTGACAGTTGCGTGAAAAAACCAGAAATAGAATGGCTTGAATAAAAAAAAGGGGCTTAATTGCTTAAGCCCCGAACTGCGTGTTTGTTGGTAAGTGGTTAGGATAGTAATCAGCGACCAATGCCTAAAAATGCATGCTTGCAGCGGTGCACATTGGCACTCGGATGCGATGCATAGGCAAGGAGGGTTGCGGTTTCGCCACCGACATACCCATTGGCTTGAATGCCATAGTCATCTTGGAAACGTTTGATGGCGCCTTTGGTCATCGGGCCATACAGGCCGTCTATGCCGGTATTGCCGACCGAATAGCCCATTGCCATCAACTTGCTTTGAATAATGCGCACATTGCGTTCGCGCTGTGTGTAATTGGTTTCGCCAGCCGGCACATACCCGCAATGGCTGATCGTGGTGGAATCCGACGATGGGCCTGCGTAGTAATTTGCGTTTGCCTGGCTTGCGGTAAATACCATAATAATAATCGTAGTAATCACTGCCAATAGGGCAGCATACACTATCTCCCTGTCCTGTTTCAGACTCTTGAACATCGCGTAACCTTTCAATTAATGGCCAGATCTTATGCCTGTGCCTTGTTGAGAGCAGTGTTACGCAATAAGAGTTAATTTTTAGTTAATGATCGGGTAAGAAATGCATTTTTATGCATTTTTTTAGAAGAACGGTTTGGGAATATAGGAAAAACAGTCGCTTAGTTTAGCGGGTGTGCTCTTCATGTTGTGCGCGTTCGGCTGCTACGCGCTCGGCCAATGCTTTAGGATCTAACGAACGCGGGCCTTTATCCAGAATGGATTGTACATGGCGTGGGGTGCTGCGCTCTTCTGATTGCTCCTGATATTCTGCTTGTGCCTGCACACGGGCTTCCATGCCGCGTTGATGCGCCATTTCAATGGCACGGGTTTGCTCGGCAATACGCTCATTATGATGATCGGCTTCGTGGCGGGCATCCATGTAACTTTTTGTGCCAAACCAGCCAATGCCGGTTACGGCTGCGCCGATAGCGCCGGGTACAATCGTTGCTGCCATACCTGTAAGATTAAAGCCGGCCAAGCCTATTAAGGCTGTCGCACCGCCTGTCACGGCTGCCAGTGCAACGGCAAAGCCTGCCAGCATCAGACCACCTTTAAGGCCCGACTTCGTTGCCTGATCCACAGCATATTTCGCGCTGTCGACAAAACCCTTACGTTCTAATTCTACATCTTCGGAAGGCGTGTCATCATCGTCCATGGCTTTATGTGCATGGTGTGCCGCATGCTCGATACCGGCATGTGCATGTGCATGTCCCACATGTGCAAGATCAGGGCTGAGCGCACTATTGCTGCTCATTGCCGAACTGGCTGCCGCTGTTTTACCTGCAATTAATTCTTCCATGGTTTAGACTTTCTCTTCATCTTCTAGTATAGCAAGCTATCGTGCCAGTTATGTGAAAGTTTTGTTACATTGAGAGGGGTAAGAGCCCGATGAATAAAGAGAAAATTGCGCAGGTGTTTGAACATCTGTCAGAAGACAACCCCGAACCGGTCACAGAGCTGGAGGCGCCCAACCCGTTTTGCTTGCTGGTGGCTATCGTGCTGAGTGCACAGGCGACCGATGTCGGGGTGAATAAAGCCACCAAAGATTTGTTCAAAAAAGCAGACACGCCCGAGAAGATACTCGCATTGGGTGAGGGCGGGCTGAAAGAGCATATCAAAACAATTGGCCTGTTTAACAGTAAGGCAAAAAACGTGATTGCGCTGTGCCAGCGCTTGCTAAGCACTTTTGATGGCGAGATACCACACAACCGTGAGGATTTACAGACCTTGCCGGGGGTGGGGCGCAAAACGGCAAATGTGTGGCTGAATTGTGTGTTGGGGCATGAAACGATTGCCGTGGACACACATGTCTACCGTGTGAGCAACCGCATTGGCATTACCAAGGCGAAGAATGTGCTGGAGTCAGAAAAACAGCTAGACCGGCGCATCCCCAAACCATGGAAACGCCATGCCCATCATTGGCTCATTCTGCATGGGCGCTATGTGTGCAAGGCGCGTAAGCCGCTTTGCGAGAAATGTAAGATTGTGGATTTGTGCGAATATAAAGCGAAGACGGTTTAAGCCTAAAATACAGGCGGCACAGTGTCTAGAAAAGTGTCCAGAAACACGAAAGGGACCCGAAGGTCCCTTCCGATTGCACGGGAAACTCGCCTTTTCCGTGTTACGCAGCCTTTGATTTAGGCTGCGACTTAGCGTCGGATGCTTCGCTCACCTGGCTAATATTGCCAGAGATTTGGCCTCCGCGCTCAATTTCAATCTCACCGTAGGTGATATTACCACGAACCACACCGGTTGCATAGATAATTAGACGACCAGTCACTAACAGGTCGCCTTCGAAAATGCCAGAAATTTCTGCATCCTCGATTTCGGCGGTACCTTTGAACGAACCAGACTCGGCCAACTCTACGGTGTGCACGTCTTTCAGGGTTGCATCTACCTGACCTTCGATCACCAAACGATCACAGGTGGTGATTTCACCCTTCATCTGAATGTCGTTGCCAACTGTCAGAATACGCTTGCTAGCGCGACCGGTAGCAGCAGCGGCGCTGGCATTGCTGCGCGAGTCGCTTGCACTGCTAGCTGCAGGGGCGTTGCTGCCGGATGCACCCGGACGGCTGTTGCCTGCCAGACTGGCGGGTTGCGCCTGAGGGCGGAACGCGGCAGCGGGAGCGGCAGCTGGCTTTGCGGCGGGTGCCGGTGCAGCTGGCTTGCTGGCCGGTGTAGCTGACTTGCTAGCGGTGTCGCTGGCTTTATCTTCGTTGCTAGGAGCACTACCATTGGTTTTTGGTGCGCTGTCTTTTGCCTCTGCTTCGGCTTCTGCGTTCATTGCTTCCAATTCTGCTGATTCCTGTGTTAAGTTGTCTGACTCAGCGTTGTCATTTTCATATCCTTGGGTGCCTTCTTCCAGGCTGTCTTCTTTACGGCGAAACATGCGCTTCTCCTCGTTGCTTGCTGTTTTATTTAACTGAGGTAACCCACTATAGAGTATAGAAGTCACGTTTCCAGCGAAAAATTGAACGCAAAGCTAAAAAAAACGCTTGCGGGATGACATTGTATATCGGAGAGGGTATCACTGCGCATTATGGCCGTTTACACGCATTTAGAAAATGATGACATTGCCACATTGCTGGACGCTTACGAGGTGGGTGAGTTGCGTTTTGCGGTGGGCATTACGCAAGGGGTTGAAAATAGCAACTTTTTGCTCGAGGTCGATGGGGCTAGTGGCGTAACTAAATATATTCTGACCGTATATGAGAAGCGGGTGGATGCGAATGATTTGCCTTTCTTTATGGGGCTCATGAAACATCTGCACGCCAATGGCGTGCCGTGCCCCTTGCCAGTGACCCGCAGCGACGGTGAGGTGATAGGAACTATAAAAGGTAAGCCCGCTGCCTTAATTACGTTTTTGGAAGGGCGCAGCCGCAGTGCGATTCGCAATAGTATGGTGGCTGAGCTGGGGCGCGGAATGGCCGAGCTGCATAAGGCGGGGGCGAGCTTTGAGATGGCGCGCGCCAACAATCTTTCCGTCGAGGGCTGGCAGGCGCTTTATGGGCAATTAGCGGGTCAACTAAATGATGTGGCGCCGGCACTCGATGCATTGATTGCTGATGAGCTGGCCTATCTTAAACAGCATTGGCCTGATGACGTGCCGCAAGGGGTGATTCATGCGGATTTGTTTCCGGATAATGTATTTTTCACGGGCGAGAAGCTGAGCGGCATTATTGATTTCTACTTCGCCTGCACGGATGCTTATGTTTACGATATTGCGATTTGCCTGAATTGCTGGTGTTTTGAAACAGGCGGCGAGTTTAATCTGACCAAGGCCAAATTGTTGCTGAATCATTATAATAAGGTACGGGCTTTGTCGGATGCGGAGCGCGCGGCATTGCCTATTATGGCGCGGGGAGCTGCGCTGCGCTTCTTGCTGACGCGTGCCTTTGACTGGGTGCACCATCAACCCGACGCGCAAGTGCGCCCTAAAGATCCTATGGAATATGTGAAAAAACTGCAATTTCATCAGCAAGTAACCAATGCGGAGCATTACGGTATATGAAACAGGTGACGATTTACACCGATGGCGCATGCAGCGGCAATCCCGGCCCGGGAGGCTGGGGAGCGCTGTTGCTGTATGGCGAGCATGAGCGTGAGTTATGCGGCGGCGAGACGGATACGACCAATAACCGGATGGAATTGATGGCGGCGATTCAGGCGTTGGAAAGCCTGAAGCAGGCCTGTGAAGTGGCGTTATATACCGATAGTAATTATGTGAAGGGCGGTATCACCCAATGGATTCACGGCTGGAAAAAGAATGGCTGGAAGACCGCCAACAAAAAGCCCGTGAAAAATGCCGAGCTATGGCAACGGCTGGAAGAGGCGACCAAGCGTCACACGGTGGAATGGCATTGGGTGAAGGGCCATGCGGGTGATGTGAACAATGAACGCGCGGATGCGTTGGCACGAGCAGGCATCGAGGCTATACGCTAGATGCGTGCTAGCGTGCCGCACTCTTGCCCTGAGTGGCTGTGTCTTGCAACGTTTCCAGAAAAGAAATTTGTGCCCCGATATCGCCGCGATTGATCTGCTCTGTGATCTCCCGGCAATTGAAGCTTTTTACGGCGCCTGCTTCCATCAATACATTATTGGCGCTATCGCTTTCGGCAAAGCCGATGGCGGGAACGCCCCGGTTTAAACCTCGTATGAGAAACATGCGGCCGTTGCAGGTTGTACCGTTGCTTTGATTAAGCAATATCAGATCAGGCTTGTCGTTGTCGCTGTGGCCATTGCTGTTTGCGAGATAGGCAGATGCCTCCTCATGTGTGCGTACGGTGCTGACCATCATGCCGCTTTTCTGCAGAAATTCTTTTACTGGAGTGCTAACGCTTTGATCGCTGTTCACTATCAAAATATGCAGTTTATCGTTCATTTTACTATCCCATGCATGTGTTTGAGTCTGTTATATCGTAAGAAAGATCAGTTGGTTGTGACAGTTGTGTGAATATATGCGCTGCACAATACTTGATATGAAGGCGAGCAGGCTTTATGTATGAGTTATGCGATATATACTGACATTTATAGCTTTAGTAAGCATCGCGCTGCCCGCCGCAGCCGCCGTGGAAGTGACCAATCTGGACGATGTGAGCCATGAAGTGCTGTTTACGTCGACCCCTAATTCGGTGGTGCGCAAAGTGGCCGCGCCTAATGAAACCGTGCGTTTTTATATCGGGCGTGGGCGTGTGCAGCTCGCGGACGACCCGCAGCCGGGTGGTGGACGTTTAGCATTAGAAAATGATGTGTTTACGATCTGGGGCGATGGAAAGTTGCAGATCCAGATGCGCCGCACGGAATCACGCGGGGACTGAGTGCCTACTGGCCTTGTCCACGTTCTTTGGAAGGTGGGGTGACTGTGCCTTCGTGGCTGGCGCCCTCAATGCCGTTTGGCGAAGGTGGACCCTGCTCAATGGCATTTTCAATCGCGGCCACTAGCGTTTCCGACATGTAAGGCTTTAGCACGCCATTGTTAATTGTGCCTTTATTGCGGCAACGCTCAATTGCATCTGGCTCGCCTGTCGCCAGAATGAAAGGGAGGTGGTAGTCATGCTTTTGCAAAACAGAGGCAAATTCTTCGCCTTGCATCACCCCATCCGTTGAGTTGTCAGAGATGATGGCGTCGACAGAGGCATTCAGCTCGTGCAAATCGCCGTTGTTATCTTCGTAGCTGATTTTGCCGGTCGCTTCATCAACCTCAATATAGCTGTGGCCATCCAGTTCGATCACCTCGTGGCCCGCCCTTTGCAGCTCCATTACACTGGCCAGGCGCTGCAGCGGCTCATCTTCGATGAATAATATGCGTTTTTTGTCGCTCATAGGCTGCACTATACGGTGGATTGTTTAAGAAAAACTTAAACAGACAACTATGGTACTAGTCAGTCAGTGCGGCTTGTGCTGCAGCCAGACGTGCAATTGGCACGCGGTATGGCGAGCAGGACACATAGGTCAGCCCAACGCTTTGGCAGAAGCGGATGGAGGCGGGATCGCCACCATGTTCGCCGCAAATGCCCAGCTTGATATCGCCGCGGGTGCTGCGGCCACGTTCTGCACCAATCTTCACCAATTCGCCCACGCCTTCCTGATCAAGCGATACGAATGGGTCTTGCTCGATAATGGTTTGGCGTTTATAGGCCTCGATGAAACTGGCAGAATCATCGCGGGAGATGCCAAGCGTGGTTTGGGTGAGGTCGTTGGTGCCAAAGCTGAAAAATTCGGCATGTTCGGCAATGTCTGCGGCACGCAAGGCTGCACGCGGCAGCTCGATCATGGTGCCCACCAGATAATCGACCTGCTGGTTTGTGTCGGCTTTGACTTCCTGTGCAACGCGGTCGATCATGCTTTTCAGAATCGCCAGTTCTTTTGGATTCATCACCAGCGGAACCATAATTTCAGGTAATACGTCACCACCCGCTTTGGCAATTTCGGCCGCCGCTTCGAATATGGCGCGTGCCTGCATTTCATAAATTTCCGGGTAGGTAATGCCCAGACGGCACCCACGGTGCCCCAGCATCGGGTTGGACTCGGAGAGCTGCGCTGCACGTGCTTTCACTTCGCTAAGCGAGATGCCCGCCGCATCGGCCACTTGCTTCATGTCTGCTTCGGTATGGGGCAGGAACTCATGCAATGGTGGATCGAGCAGGCGAATCGTTACGGGCAGCCCGTCCATGATACGGAAAATATCGATGAAATCCTGACGCTGCATCGGTAGCAGTTTGGTCAGCGCGCTTTTGCGCGCTTGTTTGGTGTTGGCGACGATCATCTCGCGTACTGAGGTGATGCGTTCTGCATCGAAGAACATATGTTCGGTGCGGCACAGGCCAATACCTTCCGCGCCAAAATTGCGCGCGGTTTGCGCATCATCCGGGGTTTCCGCATTGCAGCGCACTTTCATGGTGCGCACCGCATCGGCCCATTCCATGATCGTAGCAAAATCGCCGCTAACATTTGGCTCGATGGTGGGCACAGTGCCCAGCATTACTTCGCCGGTGGAGCCGTTGAGGGTGATGGTGTCGCCCTCGCGCAAGGTATGGCCGCGCACGGTGAATTGTTTGTCTTTATATGAAATCTGAATGTCGCCAGCACCTGACACACAGCATTTACCCATGCCGCGGGCCACCACGGCAGCGTGGCTGGTCATGCCGCCACGGGCGGTCAGAATGCCCTGTGCGGCGTGCATGCCGTGAATGTCTTCGGGGCTGGTTTCAATGCGTACCAGAATGACTTTTTCGCCCATGTTGGCGCGGTGTTCGGCATCTTCCGCGGTGAACACAACCGTGCCGCTGGCCGCACCCGGCGAAGCGGGCAAGCCGCGGGTAAGTACGGTTTTCTCGGCTTTGGGATCCAGCATCGGGTGCAACAGCTGATCAAGCGCCATCGGATCAATGCGTTT